>CAXBNB010000288.1:0-5868 GCA_963976505.1 uncultured Reichenbachiellaceae bacterium | reverse complement strand
TTCCTTGTTTTAGAATACTTTCAGGAATTAAAGACATTACTGTTTTCAAAGACGGGACTTCCAGGTTTAAATCCATACTTACATCCAATTCCTTTTTTTCTTTATCAGGAATCAATTGCCCTTCAACAATAAATTCAATATTGTTGATTTGAGCTTTTGTATTGTGGATGTCCAAAATTTTGGTGTCTCTGTTTACGCTTAGGTCAGTGACAAACCCACAAGAAACGTCTTTAACCAATGTTTCTCCTTTTTGCCAAAAAATCACATTTTGGGTATCCACTTTCAATCCTAAATTTATAGTTTCATCGTTGAATATGGCATTGAGTGTCAGATTGAGTTCATGTAAGCTGGCATACATTTGCGTAGTTCTGTCATCGTAGTATAGATTGCCATTTGTGATGGTTACGTCTTCGATATTTAGATCTGCTTTAAAGGCTGTAGTGTCTGATTTTACGGTAGTGGTATCCTTTTCTGTTTCTGTTTTTAAAATATCCCAATTGACTATTCCATTGTTATTGACATAAGCATAGATGTGTGGCTTGTCTAATAGGATATGGTGGACTTCTATTTTATTACTTGTTAAGAATGCAATTGGATTTAATGAAATTCGGCAGGAGGCAAAAGCAATCAGTGAGTCTTTCTTTGTATAAGTCATCGAAGAATTAAGATCGAGCTGGTTGATGATGACACCATCTTCAATTTCCAATGAAAAATTGGGGAAAGTTGAAAAAAAGGTAAGTTCAATGCTCTTGACTTTTAATTCAGCGTTGAGGTTTTTGTTGATAGCTTCTACTACTTTAGGAGTTACTTTTTCGGGAGTAAAAATAAAATTGAGCGAAATCCCTATGACCAATAGAATCAATAAAATCACTGACAATATACTTAGTACTATATATTTTATTGTTTTTTTAATTTTTGCTTTCATGATTTTCTAACTATTGAAATTAGAATATTTTGTTTTTAATCTGCGACTTAGAAAATAAGAAGGAGGAGATACACGCTCCTCCTTCCGCCTACTTACAACTAACCAACTTCGACAACTAAGCCTGAAGTTTTCTTAAATTTCTTTTTGAAGTATTCACTAATTATATCGAAGGCACGATAGGTAACAGGTACCAAAATGATGGTGAAAATCATAGAGCTGGTAAGCCCTCCAATCAGCACGATGGCCAATCCGTTTTTCCATTCTGAACCAGCGCCTGTAGCAATGGCAATAGGTATCATGGCTATGACCATGGCAATGGTAGTCATCAATACAGGACGGAATCGTGCTACTCCAGCCTCGACAACTGCTTCGGCACTGCTCATACCTTCCTCCTTAAGTTGATTGGTGAAATCGACTATCAAGATGGCATTTTTGATTACCAGCCCGACCAGCATTATTACTCCAAGGATTGTAAAAATGCTCAGGTTTTCCAGTACCAAGGCTAGTCCTAAAAACGCCCCTATCAATGCAACAGGTACTGAAAACATTACCACAAATGGATAGATGTAAGAGTCGTACAAGGCCACCATTATGAGATAGACCAAGACGATGGACATAAGCAATGCCATGCCCAAGTCTAAAAAAGCTTCCTGCTGACTCTCCAAACTTCCACCCATACTTAATTCTACTCCCTCAGGCATTTCCATGGCTTCCAGTGCAGCTTGTACATCGGCACCCACATCTCCTTCTGGACGGCCCACTATTTGAGAACTCAAAGTTACTGAAGTTTGTTTGTTGTCTCTTTCCAATCGACTTGGTCCTGTTGAAAAGGCTACTTCCGCAAACTGCTGTAGCGCTATCAATTCTCCATTAGTATTGAGAAATGTCAGTTTCTCAATATCATTGATGTTTCTTCTGTCAAATTGATCCAATTGGATGTTGATATCATATTCATTTTGGCCATCTCTATATTTATTGTCTGTATTTCCAGCAAAAGCGTTTTGCATTGTTCCGCCCACAGTACTCATAGTGAGTCCAAGAAGAGCCATTTTTTCTCTATCTACCGACACAGCAATTTCAGGGTTGCCGGCTTCTACCGACATTTCTTCTTCAATTGTTCCTGGTATTTTACTCAGTTCTATGAGGGCTTTATCTGCAAATCCCAAAAGCACGTTCAGGTCATTTCCTTTGAGGACTACAGCGATTGGTGCGGCAGTACCACCACCAACCATACTGACAGGAGTAGCTTTGAATTTTGCTCCAACCACGTTTTTGCTGAGGTCTTCTTTGATAAATTGAGAATACTCCATGGAAGAAACGTTTCGTAAATCAGGGCTTACCATTTTAGTGTTGATCTCTGCTTTATAGGCTGCAGTTTGTCCGCCTCCAACTGCTCCAACTGATGCGAAAATATTGGTAATCAATGTGTCTTTGAGCAAGCGTTCTTCAACCTGTCTTGTGATAAGATTGGTTTCTTCAAATGTGCTTTCCTTTGGCAATTCAATTTCAATCAAAAACTCACCATTGTCTCCGTTTTTGACAAACTCACTTCCGATTAGGCCGAAAGCAAAAAGTGAGAATGAAGCAAATACCAAAGCGAAAATTCCAAGTATTGTCCATCGTTTATGAGCCAGAGCCCAAAGCAATAGCGACTTATAGCCACTAATAAGGCCATTCAAACCATTTTCAAACCATATTAAGGGTTTGTGAAGCCAATTGTTGTAATTGAGGTCAATTGATTTTGAAAAACGGGAAGATAAAAAAGGTGTTAGCGTAAATGATACTACAAAGCTGATTGCTGTAGCAAAAGCCACCACTAGGGCAAATTGACGTAGTAAGTCGGCAATAATGCCTGTTACAAAAGTGATGGGTACAAAAACCACAATAATGGTGAGGGTAATGGACATTACTGACATTCCGATCTGCTTCCAGGTGTCTTTGGCAGCATCCCATGCTGATTGACCCTTGTGCATCCGAGCATGGATGTTTTCTATTACCACAATACTGTCATCCACCAAGATGCCAACCACAAGAGAAAGCCCAAGCAATGTCATTAGATTCAAAGAAAAATCGAGTTGACTCATCACAATAAATGTGGTCACAATTGAAACTGGAATGGAAACCATTACTATGGCAGCATCCCGAAAACTGTGAAGAAATAACAGCATGATGATGGCAACCAACACAACGGCTATAACTAAATCATGGATCACAGCGTTTGCTGCTTCCAGTGTGAACTCAGAACTGTCTTGAGCTACGGAAAAAACAAGTTTGTCTTTGGTATAAATTTTTTCTAATTGTGCAATCCTTTTCTTTACATCTTCCGCTACCTGCACTGTGTTTCCGTCTGATTGTTTGGAAATCAAAAGCCCAATACTTGTTTCACCATTGATACGGGAAATCGAAGTAGTTTCTTTTTCCGAATCTAGGACTTCAGCAACATCCTTTACTAGTATTACAGATCCTTCACCATTGGTTTGAATAGCGAGGTTTTCAATGTCTCTAATACTTTGAAACTTACCACTTAAGCGTACGAGTACTTGTTGTTGTTGATCTTTAATTTTCCCAGTAGGAAAATCTAGGTTGGCTCCACTAATGGCTTGGGTTACCTGTAGTACCGATAGGTTGAAAGATTGGAGTTTATCACGGTCAATGTTGATGCGAATTTCCCGTTCTACGCCTCCGATCATTTCTACTTTGGCTACTCCGTCAATGCGGCTCAGGGTTTCTTTAATGTTTTCTTCTACAAATTCATTGAACTCAACAGGTGAAATATTGGAAGAAACACCAAGTCTCATAATAGGTAATTCGTCAAGTGAAAACTTGTTAACTGTAGGTTGATCCGCTTGTTCGGGTAAACTTGCTATGATATTGCTCATTTTGCGTTGAGCATCCTGCAGGATCAGGTCCACATCTGATCCGTATTTCAATTCTACAGTGACAGATGAAACGCTTTCCATTGAAATGGACTTGATGCTTTCCACACCTTCGAGAGAAGAAACTGCATCTTCTACTTTGATAGTAACAGCATTTTCTACCTCACCAGGAGATGCACCTGGATATACGGTGGTGACACTAATTACTGGGGAAGTGATTTTAGGGAGCAACTCATAGCTCAAAGAATTGTAGCTGATGATCCCGAGTAGTGTAAGGATAGTAAAAAGCACTACCACTAGGGTGGGTCTTTTAACTGATAATTCTGTAATAGACATGGCTTTGTTTTTAGGTTTTATTGATTGACTATCCTGATTAGCTTTCCATCGGTCAGGTTGATCTGTCCGCTGGTTACGACAGATTCGTTTGGCTGCAAACCCTGAATGACGACAACTTTATCGTCAAGCTTGGTACCTACTACAATGGATCTTAATGAAGCATTTCCATTTTCAATGACATATACTTGCGCATCTTTTAGGCTTCCTATTACTGCCCGTCTCGGGATGGTAATACTTTCCTTGTTGTCGTTTACATTGAATGTTGCTTTTCCAAACATTCCAACCCGTAGGGGATGTGCTTTGTCATTGGCTAATATGATGGTGACTTCATACTTTTTGGAATTATCGGCTTTGTAGGAAATGTGGTTTACTGTACCGATAAAAGGATTCAAAGGATATATATCAGTCTTGATTGAAACTTCCTGATCTTCTTTTACAAAACTTAAATCTGACTCGGATACTTTCAATATAAATTTAAGGTAATCGACATTGATTACTTCTGCTACTTTGTCTCCTGACCGCACGAATTCCCCTTCTTCTACCAACACTTCGTTAACAAAACCTTTGATTGGAGACTTGACATAAGTGAAGCTCAATTGCTGATTGATTGCCTCCAGATTGGCTTCTGTATTTTTCACTACCAAAGCCACTTCCTCTATTTGTTGTTGACTTACAGCACCTGTAGATTTTAGTTTTTCAAAACGCATTAAGTCCTTCTGAGCTTTTTCATAGCCTGCCTGAGCAGAAACATATTGAGCTTGTAGCGACGCATCGTCTATTTTCAAGATTATACTGTTTTTAGAAATTTCATCACCCTCGTTTACATTAATTTTTCGTACTGTTCCTTGTGTTTCAGCAATTAATGAGAGGCTTTCATTTGCTTCAAATACACCCGTTAGCATTTGTTTTTTGGATATATCTTCAAGAATGACCGGAGAAGTCTTTACGGGAATGGCAAAGGAAATTTCAGTAATTTCTTCCATTCTTGCATCCACTACCTTTTTATTGGCAAAAAGCTTCCAGCCAATGAAGCCTAAAATCGCGAGAGAGGCTATCGTAAATATGATTGTTTTGATATTCATTTTCTTTTCTTTTAATGGGTTAGTGTATGTTAATTAGTGGTTGTGTTTTCAAGGTTTTCGACAATTTGAGCGAGTTGACCACTTGCTTTCAGGTGTTCTAATTCTGCTAGTTTGAGCTGGAGTAAATTGGTCAAGTAATTCGCTTGAGCTTCTTGTAAACCATTTTCAGTATCGAGCAATTCAGATAGTGGACTTACACCTTCTTGAAAACTTTGACTGGTGGCTTCATATACATCTTGAGCCAAATTCATGTTCACCTTTTGCACCGTCACTTGTTTTTGGCTGAGCTCAATTCGTTTGATGGCATTTTGATAATTCATAGAAATAGAACTTTGTAAATATTTTTTATCTTCATAGAGCTGCATGGATTCAACTTTAGCCTTTTGAAATTTGCTCCTTTTTTGGAAGCCATCAAATACTGGAATGTTAAGTGTCAATCCCCAAGTGCCGTTCCAAAAGGAATTGTAACCGGGACCAGAAAACTTGAGTTCATCTGTTTGACCAGAATAGCCATAGTTGAAAAAGGCATTGAGTGTAGGTAGGTAAGCAGCTTTCTCGTACTTTTCGTTGATTACAGACAGCTTTTCCTGTTGCTGAAGTTGACGATACTGTATGTTGCTTTCCAATAAAAGCTGCTGCTGAAGTACCA
>CAXBNB010000287.1:0-5871 GCA_963976505.1 uncultured Reichenbachiellaceae bacterium | reverse complement strand
GTAGTATCTAGGGCGATACCAAAATCAGGGTCGATTCTATGTGCAGCAACTGAAGCGCCTCTTAAGCCAACTTCTTCCTGTGTTGAAAAAACTGCATAAAGGTCATATGGAATGTCTTTGAGCTTTTTTATAGTTTCTATCAAAATAAAAACAGAAACTCGGTTGTCGATAGACTTACAGTTTACGCAATTACCCATTTCTATTAGCCCACGTTCTCTTGTAATAGGATCGCCAACAGAGATCAATTTTTCTACTTCTTCTTTGGGCATACCCATGTCAATGAAGTAGTCACTGATTTTAGCTACTTTGTTTCTTTCATCAGGAGTCATTACATGTATGGGCTTGCTTCCCATTACTCCGATTACGTCCTGCTTCCCATGTATGATCACTCTTTGTGCGGTGAGGGTTTTTGGATCAAAGCCTCCAAGAGTATGAAACCGTACAAAGCCGTTGCTATCAATATGGGTAACAATAAACCCGATTTCATCCATGTGGGCAGCAACCATTACTTTTTTGCCATCAGGGTTTTTATTTCCTTTTTTGATGGCAGTGAGGTTACCCATGTTGTCAATGTCGTAAGAATCGACATGACCTTTAATTTCTTGTATTATTCGATTGCGAATTGGGGTTTCAAACCCGGGTGCTCCCGGTACCTCGCAAACTTCTTTAAGTAAGTCAATGTTTAGATTCATTTATTTTTTGGGTTAGGTAAATGAACATTAAATGTCACCAGTTAGTGGAGTTTTAAGTGCGCATGAGAGGATTCGAACCTCCACGGGCGTGAGCCCACCACCCCCTCAAGGTGGCGTGTCTACCAATTTCACCACATGCGCCTGTGATTGGTGCGCAAAAGTAGTTGTAAATTTGTTTTTGACAAAGATTTTTTGAAATTGACTGAAATTAGGTAGATGAAATTGGCTCAAATACGAATAAGTTTGGTTTGGTTAATTGCAGACTCTAAACTTGAGAAATTGGGACTGGAAGCATTTACTTTGTGGAACTCTAAAGCAACCAATATTGTTGACATACGTCCAACTGGTTTGAGGTCTAATTTGAATATAAAAAAAAGATACAATGGAAAAGGCAACATTCGGAAATGGATGCTTTTGGTGTACAGAGGCTATTTTTCAAAATCTAAAAGGTGTGGAAAAAGTGGAGTCTGGTTATACTGGAGGAAAGGTGAAAAAACCAACCTATAAGGAGGTGTGCTCTGGTTTAACTGGGCATGCAGAAGTGATTCAAATTACTTTTGACCCTAAAGTAATTTCCTTTGAAGAACTGCTTGAAGTATTTTGGAACACACACGATCCAACCACATTAAACAGGCAGGGAAATGATGTGGGCACACAATACCGTTCGGCTATATTTTATCATAATGAAGAGCAAAAAGATTTGGCAGAAAAGTACAAAGTACAGCTCGACCTATCAAATACTTGGAGTGACCCTGTTGTGACTGAGATTTCCCTGATAGGAGTATTTTATCCTGCGGAAGATTATCATCAGAATTATTTCAAGTTGAATGGCAGCCAGCCGTATTGCAGTTTTGTAGTCCGCCCAAAAGTGGAGAAGTTTCTTAAGAAATTTGGAGACATGGTGTCTTAATTGATTTAAAAATCACTAAAACTCATAAACCCATTATGGCTGATTTTTGCTCACGTGCCCAAAAGGACAACCTAAACGTTTGACCTGATATGCCCAATTTTGAAATAATATTACTGCGGTGTTTTTCGATCGTACGTTCAGAAACATGAAGTTGTTCAGCAATCTCCTGAGAGCTGAGTGGTATGGCGATCATTTTGAGTATTTTTTTTTCTGAAGGAGAAAGTGTTGAAAGCCTTTTTAGGTTATCGTTGGCAAATTCTAAATTGTTATCATTGATATGTGCACTGTAGTAGGTATCATTGTTCAATACTTTTTTGATGCAAGCCAATATTTCCATGCTGGTATCTTCTTTTAGTAGATAACCAGTAATATTCAAATTTCTTGCGCGCACAATAAATTCTGGTTCTTTATGATAGGAAAGGATGATGAATTTCGTGTCCAACGCTTTCTTTTTGCATTCTTCTGCAATCGCAAAACCGGTCAGGTATGGCATTTCTACATCTAGAATTGCCAGTTGAGGTTGATGGTCTAGGATCATTTTTAGTGCTGTAGTGCCATCATGTGCTGCACCCACCACATGGATTCCATTTTTCTCCATTGTATCCTTCAATCCCTGCAAGAGCATAGGGTGGTCGTCGGCTATTACCACTTTGATGTCTTTTAGATTATGAAATTCCATGAGGTTTTTTTATTTCCAATGTGATAGTCGTTCCTTGATTTTTGACAGAATCAATTACCATCTTTCCACCCAGTATTTGGGTCCTTTCTTTTAATGTTTTCATACCCAGACTTTTGCTAGAGTGATCCAGACTGGTAATATCAAAGCCAATACCATAATCTTGAACAACTAGTGTGACTTTTTTAGGATCATTAATGATTTTGACTAGAACCGAAGACGTGCTGGCATGCTTTATTATATTATTAACCGCCTCTTGTACAATTCTGAAAAGTTGTAGTTCATGTTCCTTTGGGAAAACACCATCTATTTGGTCAATTTCCTCAATAAAGAAAATGTCTGAGTGTTTGTCAAAATCCTTAATCAATTTTTCTATACTGGCTGTTAGCCCTAGTTTTTCTAGTAGAATAGGGTGCAGTGCTTTTGAAATCGATCTGACTTCTTCGAGCGCCTGACTTACCATGGTTACTGTATCTGGATTTTGATCGAGAATGACTTTATTTTTAATAAGAATCAGGCTCTGTCCTACAGAATCATGCAAATCACGAGAAATTCTCTTTCGTTCTTCTTCTTGTGATGACAGGAGTTGTTGGGAAAAATTTTCTTGAATCTGTTTTGCTTTCACGGCATATTTACGAGACCTATACAAATAGATTGCCCCAAACAGAAAAATGAGTCCAATGCTTCCAGTCCAAATGAGTTTTGTTTGAAATTGATTGGTAGTTGCCAATAGTTTTATTTTGTTTTCCTGTCCAGCAATAACTCTTTTTTTTCTTTCATCTTCATATTGGGTTTCAAGATAAAGTAGCGCATTGGTTTTTTCAATGCTGGAAAGAGAGTCCTTAATATTGCTAAACTCATAGAAGTAAATGTATGCGTTTTGGTAATCATTTACGGCAATGTAAATGCGCTGCAAAAGTCTATCCATGTCCATCACCGTTTCTATTTCTTTGCGCAATTCCGCAGTTTGTCTGATACCTTTAGCTTGGGCTATGGCTTCCTTGTACTGACCTTTGCTATATAGTGCGTCAATCTTGGCTCTCAAGTAATATTCTTGCAACCAATCCGAGTCTTTAAATCTTGGTAAAAGAATTTGCATTTTGTCAAAATAATAAATCGCTTGATCATGCAAGTCACGTCGAGAGTAACCATTGATCAACTTGCAAAGCGCAATAAAGTGATACTGCATAATGTTATTGGAAGTTCTGTCAACGAGCAGAATGGACTTTTTCAATAAATCCAATTCTAGAGAGCCTTTTCCTAGTTTTCTGGCTTCATTGCTGTAGTTTAAGTAGGTGATGATTAAAAGGATCCCATGATCTTCTGGGCTTGCTCTATTGAGAAGTAACTCCCTTTCAGCTGCTGCTTTTTCTAGAAAACCATTCATGCTGTATAGGTTGGCCTTGTCATTAATGCAATACAGCAGGTTAAGTGAATCGTTTTGATACTCATAGAGCCTGTGCGCTTTATCGAGTAGATTGGAAGCCTCGGTAAATTCCCCAAAATCCATGGCTAGACCTGCTCTAGCCATATAAGCCTTTCCGAAATTGACTTGACTGGAATCGGCCAAGTTTTCAAATACTTGTGAAGCTTGTTGGTAAAAGTAAAATGCACTATCTGGTAAATCTTTGTGAAAATAAGCAAGGGCTTTCTCCACTAATAAGTCACCTTTTTGTGCCATAGATATCTTTTCTTGCCAATTAAAAATACCATTAATGATCATTAGGGCACTATCAGGGGCAATGGTTTCACGGTGATAAGTTTCGGCAAGTTCGATTCCGAATTTTGCAGCTTCATCGAATTGCCCAAGAGCTTTTACTTGCTCTATAATTAAGTTTAGGGTGGATCTGTAGGAACCAAGACCTTGCTTAAAAGATAATGAAGCAAGTGAATCATAAAGGATAGATTGCTCAGACCAGTTTTCAGAAGATTTAATAGCTGCAAGTATGTCTTCCTGAACGGTTTGACCGTGCAAAGGAAAAACTAAGATTACAGCAAAAAATTGGACTAGTATTTTCACTTAAGGTCAATTGATTTTAGAAAATTAAATCTAAGGTGAAACCATGACTATGCGAAAGGGTCTTATAATTAAAGTTTTGAATTAGTGGTAATACGAATGAAAATACGTATTGATACGTATTTTATACCCTGTTAAAATACCGCAACTTTACATCCGTAAAGTACAGATTTTTATTTGTTATCATAAGACTTGATATATATGAACCTAATCCCTCCATTTACTGGAAATCCACACTTTTTGAATTCAAAAATTAAAGCCCCAAAAACGGCATTTAAAAAACTCAAAAAGAGTTTTTACAAAGCAAAATTCTTTTTGAGTTTCATGTTCTTATCGTCGGTTTCGCTGGTAAGTGCTCAGGACATCACACTAAGTGAAACTTCTTTCGTATTTGATGCCAATGTGGACGACTATGATGGCATTTACTTTGAAATAATTAAGAATATTCCAGGAGATCTTACCATTTCGGATATCACTATTACTGGGCCTGATGCCACTGAATTCAATTTTTCAGGAGGCAATAATGGAAATCCGCCATACTTGCTAAGTGATACGGGTTTTCCTCTAAATGTAGCAATTGATTTTGCCCCCAAGAGTGCTGGTTCTAAACATGCTACATTGAGCATTTTTTCAGATCAATGGGTAGATCCCTACACTTATCAGTTGTTGGGCACAAGTGAAGTAGCGATTGAACCTGTTTTAGATCTTACGATTACCAATCAGCCTAGCGGAGCAACAGTTTTTGACATCCTGAGTGTGAATGTGGGTGAACCAAAGGTAATTGCAGCTATCATTACAAATCAAGGTAATACAGATTTGAATATTAGTGACTTGCAATTGTCAGGTTCTAGTCAGTTTCAGTTGGGGTCGAGTGTTGTACTTCCTTTGGTCATAGCTCCACTAGAGTCAATCACTGTTGACATACAGGCAATTGCCAACTATCCGATATCTATTCCAAGCCCTGGTATTTCTACAATTAGTACGAATTTGACCATCACACATGATGATCCAAATGAAACAAGCCCAAGTGTTACACAGCTAAAGTTTTTTGAGCGGGCACCAAGCCCAGCTACCAATGTGGCTGAACTCAATTTTGGGAATGTGCCGGTGGGAGATGACAACACACAAACTTTTACCTTGACGAATAACTCAGTAAATCCTAAAATTGATGGTGACCTAATTGTGACTGGTTTGGATTTTGGAGATAACGCCGATTTACTTAGTAGTACGACCACTTTTCCTTTTACGCTTGCTACAGGGGAAAGTGCTTCTGTAAGCGTTACCTTTTCTCCCGACGCTTTCGAAACACTCACTGGCACCATCGACATAGTTGCCAATGTGAATAAAACACTGAATGTACTTGGTCAAGGCACTATTAAGCAACTTGCTCTTGAAAATCCGACCCTTGATTTTGGAGATATCCGCAGAGATGACAACAGTGGTCAGGCGAGCTCAAGTGTGAAGCTTACAGCCACAGGAGGAGATGTCGTTACAATTACCGAGGTTAATTTCACAGGTGCTGATGCGAGCAGCTTTTTTAGTCATATTACGCTTCCTTTTGAAATCACAGACAATA
>CAXBNB010000286.1:0-5882 GCA_963976505.1 uncultured Reichenbachiellaceae bacterium | reverse complement strand
TTTCTTCAGACAAGCAAACTATCGAAGATGTGTATGTCGGGCTTGGCCCTTATGGAGCTATTTTATCCGCATTTCAAAAAGACCCCAATACTGCCTGGCTGGTAACAGCATGTGATCAGCCTTTATTGAATGAAGAAACGTTGAAATATTTGATTTCTAAAAGAAACCCTTCTAAGCTGGCAACTGCATTTTACAATTCTGAAACTGATTTTCCTGAACCCCTGATTACCATTTGGGAACCAAGGGCTTATTCAAGGATGCTATATTTCTTGAGTTTGGGATATTCATGCCCAAGGAAAGTACTCATCAATTCGGATATAGAATTGGTGAAGCTGGAAGATGAACAAGTACTCCGAAACGCCAACACACCTGAAGAGTTTGATCAGGTCTCAAGGACTATTAAGCAATAGCCAAAAGAAACATACTACATCAAATATTCTTTTTCTCCTTTAATAGTGATCACTTCATCATCCATCAATCTGGAAATTAGTCCCATAGATTTTGGTACTTCATAGGCAAAGTAATACTTAAGTGTTTGAAGCTTGCTTTCATAAAAATCCGATGATTCTTTCCCTGTATTGATGCCCTCAATAGATGCAACTCCAAGCTTGAGCCACTGCCAGCCCATTACGACAATGCCACTTAGTTCCATAAACAAATTGGCGTCAGAAAGAAATTCTTCCACCTTGCCTTGTTGAGCCTTAGACACTAGTTTTTTCATCACACCCTGATATTCTGTAAAAAGATCATGGAATGATTTTGTGTGTATTTTCAACCTATCATATTTAATGGCCTGATCAATTGTCTTGTTTATTTCCACAAACAGGAGTTTTACTGCTTTTCCTTCATTCAGCAAAATCTTTCTCCCCAAGAGGTCCATGGATTGGATGCCAGTAGTACCTTCATACAATGTAGTAATTCTAATATCCCTGTAATGTTGTTCCAAAGGAAAGTCGACACAGTACCCGTATCCACCAAGACATTGCAGCCCATTGCTTACTGATTCTATGCCTTTTTCTGTAGGATATGTTTTAACAATTGGAGTCAATAGTTCTAATAACAAATGCCAATTCTGCTGCTCTTCACCTTCTGAAGTTTTAATCAAATCTTCGTATTTCGAGCATTGTACCAAAAGGCTCATTGAACCTTCCACCATAGCTTTTTGTGCAAACAGCATTCGCCGAACATCAGCATGTTTCAGGATTGATATTGGCTCATCAGCGGGATCTTTGGATGCCGGATTTCTCCCCTGAGATCGTTCTTGCGCGTACTCCAATGAAGCATAATATGCCGCTGAAGCGATTGCAACTCCTGTTGCACCAACTTCTATCCTCGCACTATTCATCATCTGAAACATATACTTCAGTCCTTTATTTTCTTCGCCGACCAAGTACCCGATACAATCATCCTTTTCACCCATCATCAGGTGTGCTGTCACATATCCATTCTGTCCCATTTTATGAAATACTCCAGCTGTTGTGACATCATTCGGCTCTAAGCCAGCATCTGTTAGCCTTCTTTTTGGAACCACAAAAAGAGAAATACCTCTGGCACCAATTGGCGCTCCTTCAATTTTGGCCAACATCAAGTGAACCACATTTTCCACACCTTCATAATCACCACCTGAAATGAAAATCTTTTGTCCAGATATGTTGAATGTGCTATCGGTATTTCTAGTGGCTTTGGTAGTAATATCAGATAAAGAGCTACCAGCCTGTGGTTCAGTGAGTGCCATTGTTCCCTGCCACTTCCCTTCACACATTTTGGTGGCATACTTTTCTATTAGGCTATCATTTCCAAAAGTCGTAATCAAACGAGATGCCCCGGCAGTGAGCATAGTATATCCAATCCCAGAATTATTGGCCGCTATATAAATGGTCTCTACCATATTTGCGACCATACCGGGCAATTGCATGCCACCTGATTCGAATGGCTGTGTGGCATTGATCCACCCAGAGGCGCCAAGTTCACTAAATACTTTAAACACCTGAGGGTGTACTTGCACCTTACCATTTTCATACGTCACTCCTTGCCTATCCATTTCTGTGAAAAACGGAAAGAGCTCCTTGTCACCAAAATCCTTAGCTGAATCAATCATCATATCGACTGATTCTCGTGAATATTCTGAAAAATAATCCTTCTCAAAAAGCTCTTGTACATTATGTACATTGTACAATAAAAACTTTATGTGCTCAATACTGATGTATTTGTTAGCCATTTGTAAATCTGTTTTGAATAGGTACTAAAATTAGTGGCTATTCAACCAAATACAAAATAATAAGACAAATGAGTCTGGCTGATGCTTGAAATTTGCCTAATTAAATTCCAGGCAGTTGATAGGTATAGACATACATGCCTAATGTCATCAGGAGCAATGCCCTAAATACAGGCTTTTTGAAGAAAAAACCTAAAGCTGCAAACCACCCAATATAAACTATAGGACTGTAAACAATGCCTAAGACAAAATCATGATCAGAAGCATTTAGCAAGCCACTTTTAGCCAATAAATTCAATGAAGTCAAAAGTGTTATTAATAAACTGATAAAGCCCAAAAGGTATTTCTGGTTGCTGTTAGAAAACTTCATATAATAGATAGCAACTGCTATTGAAGCCAATATAAAAGTACCCCAATTTAGAAATACCCGTGTAGGTACATCGACTAAATCGACCATTGTGAGTGAAATAAACATGGTGAACGCAATGATAGAAACAACAAGAAGTGATAGCCTATGAGACTTATTCACCTTTTCATCAAGGTAATATTGCCAGGTACTGATGAAGTAAAAAATAGAACCAAATGAAAACATCATGACAAAGAAAACTACTGATATAAAGTCATTTTGCCACAGCTTCAAGGTAGCTCCAAAAACGAAAAATATGATCAATGATTTTTCAATGCTAAAAGCTTCATTGCACACATACCTCAAAATCAGATGCCTCGATGCTTTTATAGGATAGGTATAACAGAATATCGCGTACCCTGACAAAATAGCGATAGAAGAAATTACGGATACGACGCGTAAAAACGAACCACCGGGAAGGTGAAGCAGTTGGAAACACAAGGAGGTTAAAAATAAAATTACTGAAAGTGTAAGGGCAAATAACGCTACCCTTCCCCTGCCCTTTTCCTTAATTAAAGGATTACTCAATACACCTGAAATTAACGTAATTGTCAGACCTATAAAAGAGGCTATTAACAATTGTCCTGCTCCAGGAAAATGCATCATTTTGAATGCTGTTGCCAATACGAGCATTGAAAAACTACAATACGTCAAAACCACTGTTAGCTTTGTTTTTTGTCCTATTGATTCCATTGTTTCAGATTGTAATTGTTTGAATTGATTTTTAGGTATTTCTGATTGCACCTTTTTCAGTGCCTCTTCAAATTCTAAACCCTGATCCATATATTGTTCTAAATCACAACATATATGATCGAGCATTTCTGTTTGGAGCAACTCATTAGTCAACCCGTGTCTTTCCAGATAAACACGAATTTTACCTAATTGACTGGATCTCAATGAGCCCATGATTCCAAGCTGGTTTTAGGAGTGATCAGTATATTCTTAATAATCCCTATGAAGTTTTCCAATTCAGATACTTTCACTTTGGCTACCTCATTCCCCTTTTCAGTAAGGGAGTAATATTTTCTAGCCCTGTTGTCAACCAATTCGGATTCTGTGCTGAGCAATCCTTCAGCTTCTAACTTGTACAAAATAGGGTACAATGCACCATAGGTAAGCTGTATTTCATTGCCCGACAACTCTTTCACCCGCGCACTTATTTCATACCCGTACATCTTTTTTTTATCTGACAAAAGCTTAAGCACCAATGTCTTGATTGTACCTCTGATAAACTCTTTAGACGCCATATTTATATTATTATATATATAATTTTCTTAAATATATAAACAACATAAGTACAACACAAATTTCGAGAAGAAAAATTGAAAAGAAAGAGCAGAAAAAGTATGGCTCAAGGATATAAGTTTTCCAAAACTCTTTTGGCTTGAATGATATGCCTTTGGTTGTGACCTATTAAAAATCTAAATGCGTCACCAAGTTTAAAGGTTACTATTGGACCTATGGCAGATGTGATTTTTATTTTATTCAAATCCAGTTGTTTACTCAACTCCAACGCCTTTATAATACCTTCTTGATCCGTCAAAAAATTCCTGATGGTATTGTCATTCACTTTCAATTCCGGGATAAATTTCTTCATCGTTTTCATCGGAGAAGGTATCCTTTCGTCAGACTTGGGTTTAATCATCTTGACAAAGTAGTTGCCCATTATTCCTGGCTTAAATTTGCTTGCTTTCATAGTGGGTTTTGCCGCTGGCAGTTTATCATCAAATTGATGAATGTAATGAGCATTGGCAATGTTCATGTGCTCTATACACTCCAAAATACTCCAGCGATCAGGAGCAGGCCTGGCAGTCAGTTGATCCTGATCCAAACTTAAAAAGTTGCTCTCTACAGTTGCAACGATCTCTTCGGTGTCTGATATTAATTCCTGTATTAATCGATTCTTATCCATAGTTTTTTCTTTTGATAAGGCAAATGTAGAATCATGCTTTCAGAAAAAACTTGATCTAAATCAAGTTCGTCAATACACCACTTTAGTTATTCATTTTTAGCCTACGCAACCTGCTCAATGTCTCAGGAGTCATCCCTAAATAGGAGGCCAGGTGTTTTTGGGAAACCAGTTGAAAAATATGCGGACTTTGTTTGAAAAGTCTATCAAATCTATCCTCAGCACTGTAATTCCGAACTTCTACTTGCCTTCTGCCTATTCCGACTAAAATATTGGCATTGAAAATCCGTCCCCACCTTTCTACAGACTTATATCTGTCGAACATGGCCATCATATCAGAGTAATTAATTCGCAGCACAGAGGTATCGGACAGTGCTTGAATATTCCAGTCTGTCACAGATTGCTCCAAAAAAGAATCATAAGCTCCAGAAAAGTCGCCATTGTAAGAAAAACCTACACTAATGTCAGCCCCATCATTGAGGACAAACGCTCTCAGCATACCGTCATGGACAAAATAGAAATACCGCTCGACCTGACCTGCTTTGATAATAAAATCGTTTTTCGAAATTACGACCTCTTCCCATTTGGACTCAAAATCATTCCATTCGTCCGTTGATAGTTGACTCAATTTGGATACAATAGATTTTAAATGAATATAAGCGCTCTCTACTTTCATTGCTAAACCCGATTAATAAGTTTACACAAATCAAAGGCTGACCCACTTGCCTTCTCTCGAACTCAATACTATAGCATCAATGATTTTCATATTTCCAAGTGCATCATTCATATAGCCATGCATATCGACATCCTCCAAAATACATTTGGCAAAGGCATCTGCTTCCAAAGCATATTGATCTGCTGCATCTAGGGTAAACAGTTCCTCTTGATCCTTGGTGCGCAACCAAACCTTACATGGTTTGTCTGGCGGTGCATTCACAGGTATTTCTACTTCAATCATACCCTCTGTTCCATATATATTACATCGCTGATAGGGGATCAATTGTGTGGCGCAAGTAAAAGTAGAAGTCTTTCCTTCACCAAAAGACAGTATCCCTGAGGCCATTCTGTCTGTACCAAATTGAGGATCACGCTCCATAATTCCAGTGGCTCTTAATGGCTCTTTGCCAAAGACGAACTTGGGAAGCGAGACACAATAACAACCAATGTCCATCATAGCCCCTCCTCCTACTTCCACACGGTTTCTGATATTGCTTGTGTCGACATTGTAATAAGAGAAAAATGTATTGACAGTCTTCACTTCTCCGATAGCTTTTTGATCTAAAAGTGCTTTAACCTTCAACCACTGAGGATGAAACTTGTACATAAAAGCCTCCATCAATTTCAACTCAGGA
>CAXBNB010000285.1:0-5889 GCA_963976505.1 uncultured Reichenbachiellaceae bacterium | reverse complement strand
CTACACCGTACCCACTTATTTTAGTATTATCGGTTCCCACTATTGTCCATGGACTCGCTCCAATGTTGCCTCTGGTTAGATACAGCCAATCTTCCTTCCCTAGTGCCACCCCCATTATACCAGCATGGTCATAAACATAATTAGGCTTGACCATGCGAATAAGCGTATCTATAGAATCACTTTTGCCATCTTTATCTAAATCCTTAAGTACTACTACATTTTTTTTGAAGTAAGAAAAACTTCTCCCACCCCTCCAATGGCAAGATTCATTCCTATTTGCAGGCTATCAGCAAAAACATTCCATGACTCAGGTTTTGACATATCATCAGTTGTAGAGCAAGTTAAAATACGATCAAATGCAGGGCCTGTATAATCCTTTGGTGGAGAATGTGTATGGGACTCCAAAACATATAACATGTCTTGGTCGTCAATTACCATTCCTATGGGGGTTCTAATTATGGGGTCTTCAACTACAAGTTCTATATTAAAGTTGTCATCAAAAATCTTAATATTGTTATCACTTTTCTTTGATGCGCAACTACACAATAGAAAAGAAAAAACGACCAAATAAATTAAACTTCTCAGTCGAAAAAAAATAGTTGTTTTAATCATTGGTATAGTAGGTTTTACTTTCTTTGGAATCAGCCCATATTGTACTTTCACAATCAGTCCATGGATCAGGCGAGTGGCTTTCATGAAATAAAGCAATTTTATCAATTGCAAATCCTTGAGACCTTCCTGCTAATTCTATTTGGTAAATGCCCTTTTTTAAATACTGGGGATATTTATCGTTCCATTGTCCATTTTCATCCCAAGTCCAATTTTCCTTCTGATGATCATAAATTTTATTCCACGAACTTTTATTTATACTTAGGTAAACATCATTATCCCCGTCTTCCATAAGATGGAAATTCTTGATTTTTGCGTAATAAATTCCCTTCTTGTTAATTTCAAAAGTATATGACAGAATTCTTTCAGAAGCCATACTGGCATACTCATCTATTTTGTGCCAAATACCTACTCCAGTCCATTGATAATAACCCGTACCTGAAAATCCTTTTGACTCTTTCTTTAGTTCCCATTTAACATTGGGAGATTTTTTGTCTGAATGGTTTTCAACTTCTATCACCAGTATTCCATCATTTTCTTTCCAAACTTTGACTGGAGTTGGTTTTATCATCAATTTAGGAGTTCCACTAATTTGAAATAAGGCTAATAAGATTATTGATGTAAGTTTCATAATTGTAGCTTGGTGTTTGGCTTATTGCAGCCGCATTTTGTTTCGAGCAATGATTTGACCTTGAGTTTTAAGCAATACCTGATAAATCCCTTTATTCTCTTTCTTTAAAGAAAAGTCATAAGAACCGCCTGTTAATTGTCCACTTTTGAAAACTATTTGACCTGATAAATCAACCACCTCCAGGTAGCTGTTATTTAACCTTAGATTTGGTGGCAAGTCAATGTGAAATTCATTCGATGAAGGGTTGGGATAAATTTTGAGGTTCATTCCTGTATCCTCTTTGTCATCAATAGAAAGTGGAACTGCTTCTTCAGTATTTAAGACAATGTACATGGCATTAGCAGGAATATTTATAATTACAAATCCATTTTCATGCTTCACTGTTGTTTCTCCTTTTTCATATCCGTTAAGATCTAACACATGTGCAGATTGTATTTTATCGTTCGCAATCGAAATTTTCAAGTCAATCATTATGCCCCTCCAAGGCATTTCACCAACATTGTCAATTCTAAAACCTTCAACATTTTCCCCTTGAAATTTGAAAGTAGCAGCTGATTCACTCCAGTTGGTAGGACGATAGACTGATCCCACCTGTATCAAGATCTCTTCAGACTCTGCAATTGGTTGCTCGTCCATTGATACCACATTAGCAACGATATACTCGCTTGAGGAAGAAAATTTGACCCCTGTTAACTCATAATCTGGTTGATCACCCGGGAAACCACAGATTCCCTTCGCTAAAGGTGCGTCAAGCAAACACATGCCATTCTTGTAGTCCCAACTCAATTCACCCGTACTGCTTTTTACTTTTTTATTCTTAATATCTATCAGCTGCATCAAATCACCAGACACCATATTGTTACTCGGATTTCCTTCATATTTCACCTTTACTTTTCCCGTTAGATAAACCAAATTAGAAACCTCAGTTTCTCCCTCTGGAATAGAAACACTCGAATCATCTCGGTTAGGATCAAAGCTGTTGTCTTCACTAATAATTGGTGTTTCTCTGCCCATCATTGATTCTAAGGTTCTTTCTTCATACACAGACATAGACCCTTCTTTGATATATCCTTTTCTAAACATCAAGGCATTAGCAGGAAACATACTTATCTGCCCAGGAGTAGAGACTGTCCATCGGTGCATAGGAAACTGACCATCAACTTCTGTGAAATCAAAATATGGAGACTCATGTATTCCTTTTGAATTGGGAGAAAACCAATAATAAGCATCAAACCCACTCAATGCTGAATAAGCAGCAATCAAAAAAGGTCCTTCTGCCTGATATTTATGGGGTAGGTTCCAAGCACTTTCAGAGATAATGAATGGCTTGCCTTTTACCTGCTTAGTATTGATAGGCAGTTTGTGTGGATAACGCAAGGCAGAATTTCCTATATAATTATGGCCTGGCTCTATTCGCCATCCATTATTGGAACCAATATGATTGGGAGCATAGTAACGGTTCACTGCCATCACTTCGCACATTCCCTGAGTCCAACGTTCTACATCAAAGAGTTTCAATGGATCTGCCGTTTTCCAATTGCTGGCATTGATGAGTTGTTTACATCCGATTTGACGATAATAATCGAAAATCTCTTGGTAAAAATCTTTTTGCACATCAGCATAAAATTTTATTTGATCCGTAAGCCTCTTTTGCTTACTTCCTGTTTGTTCTTGTGTCGCTTCCCATATAGCGTATTGTCCTATTTTACCATTAGCTACATCATCTTGTTCCAGAGTTATATTACCCCAAGCCTCGTAAGCTGACTCAATCGTTCCATATTCACCTATAAGCCAATTGTAAAACTGCTTTTCTATTAACTCCAATAAATAGGGTTCGACATTTTGAATGGTATAAAAGAATACCCCATCCTCATTCTTAATTTGTATTAATCCAACCGCTGGGTCGTCTTTCAGCGCAATTCCGGTATATGGATTGGTTTCTGTATATAAATATTCTACCCAATGTTCATAGGCATTTTTAAACTTATCATCAAAAAACATCAGTCCCCAAGGTTTGGTATCACCGACATACTCTCCAAAACCCCAAGCTTCGCGCATATTGCCTACATGACCTGCCCAAAACGGACTTATGGTGGTATAAATACCCTCTTTCTTTGCTGCTGCAACAGCTCGCCAAATAGCATCAACCTCTTCGGTATTTACCGCATTGACATCATCAACTACCGAGTGAATAGCTCCATGAAACCTAATCATATTCACTCCTTTTTTTGCCAGAAACTGCATAAATTCAATGAGATCAGAGTCACTAAAATTCTTCGCATCATTTGCCCCTCCAACTGCCCAAAACCTAACTGGATCACCATTGCCATTTACGAAACTTTCGCCATCCGCCGAAAGTTTGATAAATCCATTGCTGCCTGCTTCGTCCTCATTGAGATATCTTAAATCCAACACTGCCTCATCTGTAAACTCGTCAATGGGATAGTTCAAAGCCCAGGTACCTTCATTGCCTTGAGCCAACAGCTGAGTTGTTCCCATTAAAGTAGTTAAGACTACCAAAACAGTGTGTTTATAATATTTGTGAATTTTATTATTCATTATTTTGTAATTTTTTTTAACTAAATCAGTTGATCGGTTTCACCTTTTCTGAGTCTGGTAAAACGCTCTTAATTATTTACTGATTTCTTTCGGATAAAACAGAACCCTCATTTACTAAGAGACAGTATCTTCCCGAATGACCACAAAACCAGTCATTTTTTTGACAATAACCTGATGTATTTTTTAATACTTATTATGCCTGTCCGATTTGGTTTGAGGCTTAACCTTTGAAGAAATCAATCACTATTTTTCATAATCAATAGATTGACCTGCTGATTGTTGTTTGCAAGTAAAATCCCTTTGCCATTCTGGGTATTTATAGCACTCACCTGCCTGGTGTCAAACCTCGAAAACAACCCACTGTCTGCTGCTTTAACCGGACTAAAGTTTCCTTGTCCATCGCCATACATCAACAAACCTATGGCCGCATCATTTCTCGGTGTTTCTACTTCAGACACGTAGAAATTACCAGCAGTCATGATGTCAAGATTTCCATCTTCATTGTAGTCATCCACCACAATTCCATTGATTGTAGATACTTGCGCCAGGTTTGGCAAGACATGTTGAATAAATTTCCCACTTCCTATATTTTCAAAATAGGTTGAAGCAAATGTTTTTGCTTTAATATGAAGCGCATTTTCTAGAGTGGGTTTGGAATAAATCTCCTCAAGATTGGAAACAGCGAATTGATCGTAAGTTTTGAATTTGTACTTTACTGACCGGATTCCTTGTGAAGAGCATTGTTTTCCTCTAACCGGAAATAAAGAACCATCATTGTAGTAAGCCAAAACCACATCATTAATTCCATTTCCATCAAAATCACCTGTATAAACATCGAATGACTCTTCATCAGTAGTCTGATATTTGTAGTTTAACCCAAGGTTTCCTGCTACCAAATCAACATCTCCATCATTGTCGAAATCACCTGAAGCAACCGAAAACCACCATCCGGCAGTCAGGTCAAGGCCACTTTCTTCTGTTGTGTTTCTAAACCTTATACCATCATATAGAAAAGTGGTTACTGGCATCCATTCTCCAACCAGTACAAGATCCGTTTTTCCATTTTGATCAATATCAACCCATGTAGCATCTGTGACCAAACCAAGACCTAAAAGCTCAGGAGCTACTCGTTCTGTGACATCCAAAAATTCAATTTTACCTGTTTCATTAAACTGGTTTTCGAGAATAGAACTGTTTGGTGCCAATGGGTAGTTGGCAGGGATCAACCTCGCACCTACAAACAAGTCAAGGTCTCCATCCTGATCATAGTCAAACGGTTTTACACACGAACCACTGTTATAAAGACTGGGAAGTGCATCAGGCGACTTAATAAAATTTCCCTTACCGTCATTGATGTACAGCCTGTCTTTGAGTTGATCTTTAGTCTTCTCATCAAAAAATTCATTGCCTCCACTGACAAGGTATAAGTCTTGATGCCCATCATTATTACAGTCAAAAAATACTGCCCCCAAATCTTCTTTTCCAATGTCTGCTGTCAGAAAATCCGTATCGGTTTTTTTGAAGCTCCCTTCTTTTGTTTGAATAAATACTGCCCCCTGCTGACCAGCCGCTCCTCCAATATAAAAATCATCCAATCCATCGTGATTTATGTCTGTCACCGCCAGAGCAGGCCCGAGTCTAGAAGTCTGGTGAGGAAGTAAAACTTCTCTTAGGTAGTCATCATAATCGTTTTCATGATGCTTAAAATCAATACCAGATTCACTAGTTACATCTTGAAATAAGTAAGGCTTTGCTTTAGTATTTGGCTTCTGAGTTTTTGTTGCTGCTTCTTGCTTGATCGTTACTGTTTGATTGGCCTTTATATTATATAACTCTTGAAATTCGCCATTCGGCCATTGGATTTTTACATTGTCCACTTTTTGATTTTCACCCAGACCGAAATGTACAATGGGTTGCACTGAAGATTGAAAACCTCTAGTGGCAGTGAGTTCAGCATATTGCTTTTTTCCTTGCGCTTCAATAGAAACTTTAACCCCTAGTCCTTGCAAGTTTTTGTCACTTCCTTCAAAGCGAAACTTGATGTAGTTTGCCAGACTTTTATCAGAAGTAGTGTTTTTGAAAATTGATGC
>CAXBNB010000284.1:0-5904 GCA_963976505.1 uncultured Reichenbachiellaceae bacterium | reverse complement strand
ATGGATCGCTCAAAAGTCCTCTGGCGATTAGCCCAGCAGGGTGAGAAACATCCGCCATCAGTAAGGCTCCTACTTCATCTGCAATGGCTCTAAACCTTGCATAATCCCAATCTCTACTATAAGCAGACGCTCCGCAAATAATCAACTTCGGTTTTTCAGTAAGGGCAGTCTCTTCTAGTTTATCATAATCAATTATTCCTGTTTCCTGGTTTACCCCATAAAAACTGGTTTGATACAATTTCCCTGAAAAGTTTACAGGTGAGCCATGAGTTAAGTGTCCTCCATGTGAAAGGTCAAATCCTAATATTTTGTCTCCTGCATTGAGCGTGGCTAACATCACTGCAGCATTGGCCTGTGCTCCTGAATGGGGCTGCACATTACACCAAGTAGCTCCAAATAGTTTTTGTGCCCTTTCTCTCAAGATTTTCCGTTTCATCCACTACCTCACAGCCACCATAATACCTTTTTCCAGGCAAGCCTTCGGCATATTTGTTGGTCAATACGCTCCCTTGTGCCTCCATTACCTGAGGGGAAACAAAATTTTCTGATGCTATAAGCTCTAATCCTTCTTCTTGTCTCTCCTGCTCTCGCTTAATTATGTCGAATACTTGTTGGTCTCTTTGCATATTACTAGTGGTTCTTTTGGGCGGCAAATTTACCTTATGAGAAAGTTTTTAGTATTATCATTCGTCATAAAATTTAGATACTTGTCAAATTAATTCATTAAATTAATTTGTGAAAGAATTAATTATGTCCAAGCCTACTCATATACAAGAATCTAGCGAACAAAATCACCCTACTCTAGAACCAGTATTTCGAATACTCAAAAGGGATTGGAGTGTTATTGATTATTCTGGTGAGGAGAATGTTTTGAGTGGCAAAAATTCAAAAGACTTTATTGGTCAACCTTTTTATGCCCTGCTTGGATTAAATAAATCTGATAATCCAATAAAACAATTAGAAGGTAATTCAGCACCCTTCAATACATTTTTGCTTGAGAATGTCTCTATAAGAAATCAGACATACAATATCAGAATTATCAATACTGGGGAAAAAGAATGTATTGCCATTCTAAAAGATGTCACCGAACAATATAATACAGAGACAAAGCTCAAGCAAACGCAAAAGGAGTTTGCGGAAGTTTTTAATTCAATCACTGATGTCTATTACAAAACAAATTCGGAAAGAATAATAGAGGTTATGAGTCCTTCTATAGAAAGGATTACAGGAAAGAAACCGGAAGAGTATATTGGAAAAAAGACCACCAGTCTTATAAAAAAAGAAAACGCTGACAGTATCTATAAAACACTTCAAACCGTCAGTCGAGTAGAAGACATAAGATTGAATGTCAATTTACCCAATGGTGCTGTCAATATTTTATCATTCAGTATAGTTGCCAAATATGATGATAACAATAACATAATTGGCACAAGCGGCATTATCCGAGACATTACTAAGCAGAATAAACAAGACCAACTTACACAACTTAACAAAGAGATACTTGAAAAAGCAGCTAAAGGGAATACTCTTTTTGAAATACTGAATTTTACATGTAATGGAATTGAGTCACTATATCAAGGGGTAATGTGCTCTATTTTACTTTATGATAAGGCCAACAAGTGGCTGGTCAATGGAGCAAGCCCGAGTCTTCCCGAAGCATATATAAAAGCAATCCACCAGTACCCTATAGGACCATCTAATGGCTCCTGCGGAACCGCTGCTTTTATTCAAAAAACAGTGGTGGTCTCAGATATTGAACATAACCCGCTATGGGCTGAAGCAGCACATTTAGCACTCAAAGAAAACCTTAGAGCTTGTTGGTCGGTTCCAATAATTTCTTCTGTGAAACAAACATTAGGAACATTCGGAGTTTACTACGAAAAAGTGAAAAATCCATCTGATAGTGAATTAGAATTAATACAGAATATAGGCACATTCTTGAGTGTAGTACTTGAGAATATCCTAAATAAAGAAGCGCTTATAGCTAGTGAAAAGCGATACCGAGAATTGGTAAACAACTCCCCTGTAGCCATTTTAATACATTCAGGTGGTCAAATAAAATTTGTAAACGACGAAGCGATCAGAATTACCAAAGCCACAAACAAAGAAGACCTTCTAGGTAAAAATATTCTTGATTTTGTGGAACCTAAACGTTGGGAAGTAGTGAAGAAAAAGATGGCCATCACTGCAAAAATGAAAACCAGGTCAGAAGAAAAATTTACAAAACTGGATGGAAATACAGTGGATGTAGAAGTAATTGGAACTCCCATCATTTACCAAGGGCAACCCGCTACTCAACTGATGTATCATGATATATCGGACAGAATAATACTAGAGGCCAAACAAAACAGTCTAAACGAGTACCTTATCAAGCAAAACAAACAACTTGAAGAATTTGCTCAGATAGCCTCTCACAATTTAAGGGCTCCTATTGCAAACATCCATTCGTTACTCCAATTATACGAAGTAGATAATTCTGCAGAAAATATTCAGTTTGTTATAGAGCAGCTGAAAATAACAGCAAATAATTTATACGAAACAATTAATGAATTGACTGAGGTTATTAAGACATCATGGGAGTTAAATAAGAAGAAACAAAAACTTAGCTTTTCAGAAACATTAAATAAAGTAAAGCAAGACATAAGCATAGAAATAATTCAAAAAAATGCCGTTATTAATGAAAATTTTGATCAAATTGACGCTTTAGATTATCCTAAAGTATATTTGGAGAGCATTTTACAGAATTTGCTTTCAAATGCATTGAAATATTGTAGCCCAGATCGTAATCCAGACATCAAGGTGGCAACCAAAATTGAAAACAACAATGTTATATTGAGTTTCAAAGACAATGGACTAGGGATTGATTTGAAAAGGCACGGAAACAAGATTTTTGGTCTTAGAAAAACTTTTCATCAAAATGAAAATGCCAGAGGAGTAGGCTTGTTTATCACAAAGGCTCAAATAGACTCAATGGGTGGAGTCATTACTGTCAAAAGTGAAGTAAATATGGGCACAGAATTTATTGTGAATTTTGGCACTGTTAAACCTTAAATAAAATTGAGTAAACTATATAAGATAGCTGTAATTGATGACGATGAAGTTTTCCAACTTATCATCAAGAAGCAAATGGAAATGAGAAAATTTACTTGTGAAATTTTGAGCTTTTCCAATGGGCAAACTGCTATAGAATTTCTAAGTGATAACCTCAGTGCTCCTGAAAAATTGCCCCAGCTGATCATGCTGGATGTAAATATGCCCATCAAAGATGGATGGGAGTTTTTAGAAGATTACAAACTGCTTCCCGCAGAGATCAAAAAATCTATTGTACTCTACATGGTCACATCCTCAGTAATACAAACCGATATTGACAGAGCTGCAAAAAATGAGAACATACATGGATTTATAAGCAAACCCATTACCAGCCAGAATCTTGGTGATATTCTTAATCAATTACCACCCATCAATTAAGCCTCTTCTTCAAAATACAACTTATAGTATCTTTTCTGTTTGTCATCATCAAATCCTTTTTGGATGTTTTCTCTATTTCCATGCACATACACATGGAAGTTTTTATCCAGTTTGATCACTGATCGTATAAATTTTTTACTCTTTTTTAAAGCAGGTTTTGAAATTTCAACTTCTTCCGTTTCAAGCACTTCATTTTCTTCTGATTGTTCTGTTCTAAATGACTCATAGGAGGCAATTAATTCTGGTTCTTGCAATACCTGCTCTTTATACTGTTCATGGCTAAATGTATCGTTAGTCTTCATGTATTCCATGGAACTATTGAAAAGGGCAATTTTTCCTGTTTTATCTTCAACTGGAACTGCCGTTCCGATAAAATCCTGACAAAGATGCACCAACTGTTGGGTCTTATAATATTCGTTTTTCAATGGTTGCAGTTTAAGAAAATCGTCTTGCCAATATTGAGCCGCATTGGTTTTATTGGTGTTATCAAGTGCAACTACCACATAACCATTCTCCTTTTCTGTATTAAAAATCAGGGCACCTTTATCCAACTTATTTATATTGATGCCTTTGTCCGTCTCTAATCCAAACTCCTTGTCTTGTGGATAAATCTTAAGAAAAGTATCTTTTTTTTCTGCCTTAAAGAGGCCTATAACCTCTACTATCTCATCATCAAGCACACAATCTTCAAAATAAACGGCAATGAAATCTCCATCTTTAATATTGGAGTTATTAGAAACTTCCAAAAGATGATGTGCTAAGTCCAGTGACTTTTCATGCAATAGTGCTGGGTTTTCAAAAATTGAAGCAATCGAACCAAATACTTGATTTTGCTCCAAAGAATCTTCAAGTGTAAAACGAAACCTTTGGTCGTCTTTGAGGGACTGAAAAAAATACTTGACAAGTACATCTTTCAAAAACTCGTCTTGAATTGAAATACCATTTTGAGAAGCAATCAGTTCTGAACCTGAAATTCTATGAATAGAAAGTCCCTTTAAATATACGTTTGAAGAAATAATCATGTGAAGCCAAATATTATTGAACAACACAAAGTAAACACATTATTGCTTATTATTAATTTGGAAATTTTGATACTCTCCGGTATTAATATGCTCGAGCCAATCTCTGTTGGAAAGATACCACTCTACCGTTTTTTCCAAACCCTCTTCAAATTGTAATGATGGCTTCCACTCTAATTCCGTAGCTAGCTTTGTTGAATCAATGGCATACCTCAAATCATGGCCAGCCCTGTCGGTCACGTAGCTGATAAGTTTTTCCGAATCTCCTTCATCTCGTGACAACTTCTTGTCCATAATTTTGCAGAGCACTTTTATCAAGTCTATATTTTTCCATTCATTAAAGCCACCGATATTGTAAGTATCCGCTACTTTCCCATGATGAAATATAATATCAATCGCTCTGGCATGATCGATTACATATAACCAATCTCTAATATTTTCACCTTTACCATACACAGGTAGAGGTTTCTCATCTATTATGTTTTGAATAAAAAGAGGAATTAGTTTTTCAGGAAATTGATTTGGTCCATAATTATTTGAGCAGTTGGAAATAATATAGGGCAATTTATAAGTATTGCCATACGCCCTAACAAAATGATCTGAGCTAGCTTTTGAAGCTGAATAGGGAGATTGGGGGTCGTAAGACGTAGTTTCTAGAAAAAATCCACCATCATCCAAAGACCCATAAACCTCATCTGTCGAAATATGATAAAACAGTTTGTTTTCCATATCAGCCTTCCAGTGATCTTTAGATGTGTTTAATAAATTCACTGTTCCAATTACATTCGTTTCAATGAATGCCATTGGATCAGAAATAGATCTGTCCACATGTGATTCAGCCGCAAGATGAATCACCGCATCGATTGAATACTTATCAAATAGTTTTGTGACCGTTTCAGCATTGCATATGTCTCCCTGAACAAAGCTGTAATTGTCTGCCTTCTCTAGATCAGATAGATTTTCAAGATTCCCAGCATAAGTCAGCTTATCAAGATTAACGATGTGATAATCAGGGTAGTTGTTCACAAAAAGTCTTACAAGATGAGATCCAATGAATCCAGCACCTCCTGTAATAAGTATGGTCTTGCTTTTTTTAGACATTTTGTGGCGCCCTTCCTATGCTATAATAGGTAAAGCCTAATTCAGCCATAGTATCAGTATTGTATAAATTTCGTCCGTCAAAAATCAGGTTGTTCTTGAGTAAAGTTTTTAACAAATCAAAATCAGGAGTTCTAAATACAGGCCATTCGGTCATAATCATCAAGGCATCAGCATCTTTAGTAGCCTCATATTCATTTTTAGAAAACTCAATTTGATCACCCAATAACTCTTTGACATTTTCCATAGCCTCTGGATCGTAAGTTTTCACTTTTGCTCCAGCATCAAGAAGTGCTTTGATGTTTAATAAAGCAGGTGC
>CAXBNB010000283.1:0-5920 GCA_963976505.1 uncultured Reichenbachiellaceae bacterium | reverse complement strand
CATTTCATCTGGTATAAGTTATAAAGATACCATTGCAAGTATTATATCAACAAATTGCGCCATATCTGGCTGCCATAATGGAGCCGTTTTTCCTGATTTCAGGACTATTGCTACAATTCAAAGTAAAGCTGCAAGCATTAAATTAAAGACTGGGAATAGAACAATGCCCCAGGGAAGAACATTAACCCAAGATCAAATAGACCAGCTAGCTTGTTGGGTGGATGATGGAGCACTCAATAATTAAGATTCTCCGAGAAGGTGATTTTATTAAGTTTAACCTACCGCTACTGCAGTAGGTTAAACTTTTAACTTTTTATTGATTCAAAGCAACTACAACAGGTACTTTGACAGAAGTAT
Source organism: uncultured Reichenbachiellaceae bacterium (assembly GCA_963976505.1). Lineage (GTDB taxonomy): Bacteria > Bacteroidota > Bacteroidia > Cytophagales > Cyclobacteriaceae > CAXBNB01. Next base: position 5,563 of record CAXBNB010000283.1, on the reverse strand, counting down.
TTTCCCAAGCCAACTCAATGTTTGCTGACTTACTGTCTTTACTAATGTCTGTAATGTTGTACGTAAGTACTTCAACTGTATTTCCCAGTTTAGTAGGGTTAACAGTTACTTTTGCAGCGATGTTGCCATCTTCTACTTTAGACATGTTTCCTCCAATAGTTTTGTCTTTGTAGAACAAAACAGTCCAGCTAGATTTTCCAGGAGTGGCCAATATTAAATATTCACCAGCTGGCAAATCTTTGCCACCAACTTTTACGCCATCACTGAAGGTAACTACTGTACCTGAATTGGCACCAGCTCTCCATAATTTGTCATATTGCAAAAGGAATCCATCTCCACTTCCAAATATCTTTCTCCCTTTCATTTGTGGTCTGAAATAACTGATACTGATATCAGTCAATCCTACTGTCGTGGATACAGATCCGGGAGGGCTAGGCATTGGCTTCTTGTCTTGTGCAATAGTGCTCATGCTAGCCAGCATCAATAGTACAGCAAAGGTCATTTTAATGATTTTCATAATCGATTTTTTGTTAGATTAAAATTTTTAATAATTAGATAACTACTCTTTACGTATAAAATATAAAGATGAATCAAATTAATGAAATATAAAAAAGTAAAACCGCTTATTAAAACTTGATTTGTTCATCCAGCTCCTTAATCAGTCCATTTTTAATATCATATACCCAGCCATGAATTTGCGTGTCTTTCCCATTTTTCCAAGCACCTTTAATGATTGAAGTTTTACTCAAATCAGCTACTTGTTCGATCACATTAATTTCCACAAATCTATTGGCTCTTTCTGTCATGTCTTCGATACCGTCTAATTCATGCCTGTGTAAACGGTAAATGTCTTTTATATGCCTGATCCAGTTGTCGATCAGGCCATATTCTTTGGTGTCCATAGCTGCCAATACTCCACCACATCCATAATGCCCGCAAACAATTACATGTTTTACATTGAGTACATTGACTGCATAATCCAGAACACTTAACATGTTCATGTCAGTATGTATTACCATATTGGCAATGTTTCTGTGTACAAACATTTCTCCTGGTTGGGTGCCTGTGATTTCATTGGCGGGAACCCTGCTATCAGCACATCCTATCCATAGAACAGGTGGTTTCTGACCCTCTGCCAGTTTAGTGAAAAATTCGCTATCCTGGCTCAACTTTTCAGTTACCCACTTACGGTTGTTGTCAATTAGATTGCTATAATATGTTTTCAAGATATTTCGATTTTATTAGTTGAAATTGGTTGTTTTTAAATCAGGGATATTCTTTAAATCGAATATGATATTTTTCTCATGTGCCTTGCTCTTGTAATTATGAATCACTTCAAGTGCATCATAATCAATTTCTTTGGAATTACTTCCATCTATCAAAACATGACTGTTTTCAGGAAGTCGTTCAAAAGTCAATTGAAGGCCAGCCTTATTGAGAAACGACACATGCTCACTTAACTTGATTTTGATAAGGTTGGAATCTTTTTCTGGATGTTTTGCTTCATCATAATGGTAAAGAACTTTATAATTTGTTCTTAGGATGTAGAATATACCTACAGCCATACCAATGCAAATGCCAATTAATAAGTCAGTAAAAAGGATTGCAACTACAGTTGTGATAAAAGGGACAAACTGATTTTTACCCATACTGAATAGTGTCCTATAAAGTACAGGTTTGGTCAATTTATACCCAACTGCTATCAGTATTGCCGCAAGAGAAGCCAGTGGGATTTTGTTCATTATCAAAGGAAAAAATCCTACCGCTACTAAAAGAAGAAGTCCATGATAAATTGCCGACATCTTACTTTTAGCACCAGCATCTAGGTTTGCCGAACTTCGAACAATCACTGCAGTAATTGGCAGACCTCCAAGCAATCCAGATATTATATTGCCTACACCTTGTGCTTTCAATTCGGCATTTTGTGGCGTCCTTCTTTTCAAAGGATCCATTTTATCTACCGCCTCCACACTCAATAGGGTTTCAAGACTGGCTATAATTGCCAATGTAATGGCTATGATATAAACATTGATATCGGTTAAGAGAGAGAAGTCAGGAAACTGTAGTATTGATGATAATGAATTGAAGCCTGAAATCACTGGTATATTGACCAAGTGACTATCTGTAATTACTATTCCAGGATAAACAAATCCAAATGCTAAGTTGAGCAATAACCCTGCTATTACTGCCAGTAACCCAGCTGGGATTTGCTTTAACATTTTATTCTGTTTGATGAATTTTGATTCCCAAAAGATGAACAGGGAAAGTGAAATGACCCCTACAAGCATACTCCCAATGTGGATATGATCAAAAGATGAAAATAAATAAGAAAGCGTGTTACTTCCATCAGATTGTATGAATTCCATCTCACCGAAAGCATCGGCATCAAACCCTACCATGTGTGGAATTTGTTTCAGGATTAATATAAGTCCTATTGCAGCTAACATACCTTTGATGACGGATGATGGGAAATAATGACCAATAATACCTGCCCTCGCATAGCCTAGAAATACCTGAATGATACCTGCAAGTACTAGTGCTAAAAGGAAAGATTGGAAACTTCCAAGGGTTTCAATGGCATTGAGTACTATGATCACAAGACCAGCAGCAGGACCACTTACACTTAGATGAGACTTACTCAATGCCCCTATTACTATTCCTCCGACCACACCTGATATGAGGCCTGAAAAGAGGGGAGCTCCTGAAGCCAATGCAATTCCCAAACAAAGGGGAAGGGCTACAAGGAAAACCACCACACTAGATAAAAAGTCATTCTTAATGGACTTAAGAAAAAATATTTCTTTGAAATTCATAGGTATTTTTTGTGTAATTTTTAATATTCAACTATTAATTATTTTCAAAGCCAAAATTGAAATTTTATTACAATTTTGGCTTTGAAAATAAACTGAGGTATTAGGTTAAATTTGATGTTTTTCACATCAAATTGGCTGATAAAAAGGTGTTACACTTCGGGAGGAGGTGTAGGGATTTTGCCAAGTCTGGATGCCAGTGAAGATAAATCTCGATCGACAAAGCTTTTAAGATTAATGGCTATAGAATAGGAAGGTTTTAGAAATGACAACAGTAACTTAAGGTCATCTTCTTCACAACTTTCTTCTTCTGATTCATTGTCTTGCTGTTCTGGAAAATTGTCGTCAAAAGGATCGGATTGAGAAGTTGGTACCGCTCTATTGGAAGCATCAATTTCGTTAGAATCTAATACAAGTGTATTTAAGGATTCGACCTGAGTGAACTTGGTCGAAATTCCGGCATTAGCTGAAAAAGAATATACCTGTTGAATCATAGCAAAACTAAGAATAACAACAAGACTCTTACTAAAAATGCTTTCACGCCATTTGTTCATCTTTGCAAAAGTATATTATTCTAATAATTTAATGTACTTAAAAACTAAAATTTAACAGTATAAATACGCTGAGTCAGCAACAGTATTTATTACGAAGCGGTTAACGGTATTTAAAACATTAGGTTGATATCAAACTTAGAATTAATGAAAAAATACGGATTTATGATTTGATAGGATAAAGAATTATTTTTGAAAGATGCAAGATAATCAGTCAACTTCATCCTTATCAATTGATATTCCAAAGGTGTTTTATTCTGACTTGACGGGTGCCTTAATGAATAAGTGCATATCATGTGAATGTGATTTACTGAAGGCGGGCATACCTTATATTATTGAGAAAGCCCTCAAACCTTACAAAGGCTATACATCATACTCTACGATTTTTGAGTACGCAATGTGTATGCCTTGTGCCGATAAGTTTAAAAGCTTAATTTCAGCACATTCAATGAAAAACATTACCCAATATTTTATGCAAAATTTCGATCCTAAAAATACCAGGCGAAATTTGTCTTCTGACGGAAATATTGATGTGGCAAATTGGCTTAGTAGGTGTATGGTTAAAGATACTAGTATCACTGAATTGAGCGAGTGTCAAATATATGGGCAATGCAATGGAGATCAAATGCTACTTGGCCACTTTCCGTACATGGTGGGAGGAGCAGCGCTAGACGATGTGATTGACCTGCTATCGGCTGAAACACTGGATGATCTCAATCGATTTAAAAACGAATTTGTAGATGGCCCATCTGAATTTCAGGATTTATTACAATCAGGGCCTAAGGTGTTTTTGTAGTTGATTGTGTAAATAGCACTTCTACAATACATTAAACTTATTGAGGTTAGAAAGAATTGAATTAATTTTCAAAATCAATTCACATGATAAGAATTGATGAAAGTATATCATATAAACCGTTTGACGAATGACAAATACTATTTACACCAGATTGAGTTTCATGATGTTTCTTCAGTTTTTTATTTGGGGAGCATGGTTTGTTACCGTTGGTTCTTATCTGGGAGAAATTGGATTTAATGGGACTGAAATACAACTTACCTGATGAATAATATAGCTGCTATTTTATCACCATTCTTTATAGGTATGGTGGCAGATCGTTTTTTCTCCTCTGAAAAGGTCATGGGGGTGTTGCATATTGTTGGTGGTGGTATTTTGTATTTTGCGACAGGGATAACGGAAACGGCACCACTGATTTTGACTTTACTGGTATATAACGCATGTTATATGCCTACTTTGGCTTTGGTCAACACCATTTCTTTTCAGCAAATGGAAAATCCGGGAGAACAATTTCCTAAAATCAGAGTATGGGGTACAATAGGTTGGATTACCGCCGGATTATCAATCAATTTCATTCTCGGTTCTTTGATCGATAATGTGGAGCTTACTACACTGCCATTAAAAATGGCTGCAGCTATTTCTGTATTGCTGGGAATGTATTCGTTTTCACTTCCCAATACACCACCACAAAATACAGGAAAGGATGTTTCGATAGGGGATATCCTTGGCATAAAGGCCTTGAAATTACTTAAAGACACTTCATTTGCTGTGTTTGTATTGAGTTCCTTGTTGATTTCCATTCCTTTGGCATTCTACTACAGTTTCACCAATTTATTCCTCAATGACCTGAATGTTGATAATGCGGCTTCCATTCAAAGTATTGGTCAAATGTCAGAAGTCCTTTTCATGGTATTAATGCCTTGGTTTTTTGTAAGGTTGGGTCTCAAAAAAATGCTTTTGGTAGGAATGTTGGCTTGGTTGCTTCGATATGGCATGTTCGCCATTTGCAATACAGATGAAATGGTGTGGATGTTGTTTTTGGGTATCGCTTTACATGGAATTTGTTATGACTTCTTTTTTGTTACGGGTCAGATTTATGTGGACAAGAAAGCGCCTAAAGACATTCGAGCCAGTGCTCAGGGATTTATTACATTGATTACTTATGGAGTAGGCATGGGCATAGGGTCTGTAATATCAGGAAATGTTCTCGATATGTTTACCGCCAATGGACAAAGAGATTGGGCCACATTCTGGTGGATTCCGGCGATTTTCGCTCTATTGGTTGCGCTTATGTTCTATATCACTTTTAAGCAACCCGAAGAAAAGCTCGAAATCAAGAGTAAGTCGATTGAGTAGAATCTGATCCGACATGTAAAGTATTGACCACAATATTTTGACATCATAAATTA
>CAXBNB010000282.1:0-5925 GCA_963976505.1 uncultured Reichenbachiellaceae bacterium | reverse complement strand
GGACTCCCCTATTTTGTCAGTACCACTTCCATGCGGATAAACAAAAGGATTGACTGTATCGCGTTGAGGAATGCTGAGATCGTATTCAAGCGTGAGCAGATAACTCATGCTGCTTGGTATGATGCAGTAAGAGACAGCATCATTGTTTACAATGTAGCCAAAATGCCTGACCTCACAGACCTTCTCATGGAAGATGATGTTCCATGGCTCACGTTTTTCAATGAGCAAACTGGAATTGGCTTTTGCGGCATTCAACTCAATTATGTCAATGCTGGTTTGGAAACAAAACCACGACTTCTCAACCCCTATATGTACATTACAGGAGGACCATGGATATATTGGGCTCGGGCATTATCATTGAGTTTCATTTCTTCGAATATGCAACAGATGATTCCTGCAATGCAAGGTAATTTCTTCACAGAAAAATGGGCATACCTCACCTATGAAGTTGACAAAGGCGATCAACCTTTTACTCAACTGCTGGAGTGGCAAAAAAAACTCACTAACCCACTAAAAGTACGCCTCGTAGAAGAAGTGGACGATCGAGTATCAAGAACAGTGCATGAAATATTTATAGACGAAGGTAAAAGCGGATGGGAAGGCAGAGAAAGTGGCAGGCACTAAAGCAAACTCTCATTCAATCTGAGCTATGAAATTATAAGGCTTCATTGTACACTATTTATTTTTAATAAATAGGTGATGTCCTATTCTATCAAAACTTTCATCGACCGAATGAATGATCCTGATAATACTTTCAGCATATAAACTCCCGGATTAAGAGAGGGCACATTCATCGTTATTTCATCTTGCTCTTCTAACTCATCAACCTCTCTGTTCATCATCAGATTACCTACCTGATCGTAGAGTAAAATACTTGTCTTTTCTGAGATACTAGATGTCAAAGAGACTTTGAAAAAGTCAATAGCAGGATTAGGATAGATTTTGAAATCAATATTATCAATTACTATATCTACCATAATGATTTCGCTCAATGTTGAAGTCCCATCATAATCAACCTGTTTTAAGGTATAAAATGCTTTTCCTGAATTAGGGTAAGCATCAATAAAGCTATAAGTTTTGATAGAATTGGAATTTCCCATTCCAATAACCCGACCAAGAGAGAAAAAATCTTTACCATCCAATGACTTCTGTATTTCAAAATAGTCATTATTGATCTCCGTAGCGGTCTTCCATTCCAGAACTACATTGTTGTCAATCTGCTCAGCACTAAAACTAACTAGCTCTACTGGCAGAGTCATACCATTTCCAGACATTGTCCAAGGAGAAAATGCTGTTACTCCTGGCACTAATACAGAAGTAGCTCCTGACACCTGTCCAGCTAGGGGTTGCTCCCACCCACTACTTCCCCATCGCTGGGCCAACAAAGAAGAAATCGTTCCTATCTCAGCAGCGCTTGCGTTAAACGTAACATCCACATTTGGATTTGTTTCACCTGAAAGGTTTATTAAATAGAATCTATCAACAGTATTGGCACTATTGTTTGAATCAAACTCATCATCCAACTTAGTTACTCCCGGAGGATAAGGAAGATTATCTGTACCTGTAGCATAAGTGGCAACAGAAACAGTTCCTGCATCACCACTATTGAGATCGAATAAAAAGGGAATTAAAGTGCCACCTGAAGTGCCAAATGGAAAGGTATATGCTGATACATCTGTTCCTATGGTCCATTGTACCAAGCTATTGAATGAGGTATTTTCACTTAGAATATAACCACTGGCAGCAGTGACTGCAGAGGCACTGTTATTGGTAATGGAAAGGGTATTAGAGTTTAAATCTAACGTTCCATTTGTCAATATCAAAAATTCTTCAATATTGCAATCCACTTCCAATTGGAGCCCATTACTAGACTTATCTACCTCCAAGTCATTAAAATTCGTAATAGTAGTTCCACTTAATTTTGAAACTCCAGCACCTTCGAATTTTACAAAATGATCTATAAAATTTAGCGTGGTTGCATTATTAGTAAAATCAGTACTCACAGAGATGTCTGCTACAACGTCCATCACCGTATTGGTATCGAATACTATATTATTGAAATTATTCGTTCCCGAACCAATAATTGCATCTGTACCAGATGTACTCCTAAAAGTAATGGTTGAGGTTTGCCCATTAAAAATCCCGTTATTGGTCCACTGACCTGTAAAATAATGGTTGAAAGTTGATCCATTCAATTGAGCACCAGAGCGTATTGACACATCTTGAGCTACAGTCCATACAGTTGCGGGTGTGATCCCAGCGGCATTAGTGTTTGATATTGTTAAAGATTCAAAAGTTGGGTTATCGTCTGTCAAATTGATTTCACCTGACCCTCCAAACTCGACTTGATTGGTCGTGGTGAAGTTGCTCCCTAAGTCGATATTGGCCGTGATAGTAGGCGCGAATAACAACTTTCCGCTACTTATAACTGTACCAGCATTGTTGAAATTATTGTAAAAAGTATGGGTTAATGGCCCACCGTTCCATGTTGCTCCTGCATTAATATTTATGGCTACAAAAACCGTCCAAGGCTGAGAAGCTATAATTGGTGCTGTGTTGTTAATGTTGACTGTTGCGAATTGTGGAGAAGAACTCGAATTAAATACTGGGGATACAGTACCATTGAAATTGATCACTCCGGTAGAGGCAGAAGTTATTGCATTCAATAATCGAATGGTTTGTGTCTGAGTCCCGAGAAAAGTTACTGTACCATTGGATGTAACAACTCCAGAGTTGGTAAAATTACCATTTGATATAATGGCAAGATTTCCGGCATCAAAATCTCCTGTCGATGTTATATCCAGGTCACCACTAAAAGTAGCACTTCCTGTTTGAAAATCATATTGCCCATTTATTACTACATTATTGTAGGTTACATTTCCATTTACATTTTTACCTACTCCATCAAAAATCACCGTGCCTGAAGAGCCATTGAAAGTACCATTCATAGTAAAATTCCCTTCAAGGGTAAGCGTTGAAGAAGGCGCAGTAAGGGTACTCCCACTATTTACTGTAAGGTCACCTTTCACTGTTGTTGGCCCTACCATTGTTTTCTCACTAGTCCCCATTATGATGAGGTTGCCAAAGGGAATTGGTGGAATAATTCGAGCCAAATTGGAATAAAACTCAATGGTGCTGGTTGCATCAGCATTAAGACTACCGAAATTGTTGATTTGCAATCCACTTCCTCCAAACCTCGCTACCGTATTCGCACCAAGTGTAGCCTCCCCTCCATATACACTTCTACTTACGTCATAAGTATCGACTTCAACAGTTCCGCTTTGAACATCAATATTCCCATTTAGAGTTACATCTCCAAGCAAAGTAAGCGTACCACTAGACTTGTTAATAGTGAAATCATTAAATATTGAAGCACTGGTAGTTTGAGCACTAGTACCAGTAAAAACAACTGTACCCGATCCCGGAAAAAAAGAACCCAAATTATCCCAATTACCGCCTAAATCTATTACATCAGCTGCGGGCACATTCAATATGGTAGAACTTCCTATGTTAATATCACCAGTAACAGTCAAACTAGATTGGACATCTAATTGTCCACCTGAAGACAAAGTAAGGTCATTGGTTACGTCAGTAGAAGTATTGATTACAGAAAGGCCAGAAGATTTATCAATTACTAAATTATAATAAGTAACACCCGCTATCTGCTGAAGATCTGTTCCACTATACGTCACTGTAGAAGTAGATGGAGTAAATGTAGAGCCAGCTACTCTACTAAAACTTCCCTCAACAATCAAATTAGCTGCACCACTAAAGGAAATATCTGCTGCACCTGACAATACCAAAGAACCACCAACGGTAACAGTACCTGATGAGACCACCAAGTCTATTTCTCTACCAGCAATTCCATCACTAAGTACTACATCTCCATATGTAGTTAAATTTTGAGCTCCTACATTGATCGTATGTGTTGCATCTGCATCCCATTCTCCATTAATATTCCCTTGTACGGTCAATGATCCTCCCACAGCCATGGTTACTACACTGGGTGAATCCGAATAAAAATATATTTCTTTGGCCAGAACTGCGTTACTTATAATTGGTTGATTCACAATTACCAAATCACCAATATTTACAACAGAGTTAACTGAGGGCACGCCTGTAGGTGACCAATTGTTTCCGTTTGACCATGAACTATTATTTGTTCCAACCCAACTGCGTTGTGTTAGCCCTTCTGACAATGTCCAATTGAAAGATAAATCAGTCATTGAAAATTCTACCCAATTGTCAGAATCACTGTTGCCACTTTTACCGGCCGTCTCCCAAGTTCCTGAAACATCCTTCCATAGGGTCATTACATTTTCATCATTTCCATTTACTTCAGCCTCTTCATAGTGCAATCTTAATCCTGCAACATAAGTTGTAATTCCTCCTTCAGTAACATCTATCTCGTAGGTTCTATTGATACTTGAAGCTGATTCAAAAGTAGGGTTAGGCCCTAATGTCACCACCACATTTATTGATGTAATTGGACCTCCTGTAATGGAGGCGAAATTGATGAAGTTATCAACTCCTTCAAACTCGTAATTGACCCCAGTAGAATACGCATGGGTTCTTGTAATACTCCCAATAATAATACCCGAACCAGTACGATTTGTGGTAATAGTAACAGTACTGGAGCCTGTGAACATTCCTCCTGAAGTCATAGCTAAAAGCGCCACGCTAATATCATTGTTTAGTGTTACTTCATTGGTTGTACTTTTATTCAATGTCAGGTTGTTAAAAGTGGTCGCTCCTGTGATACTTACATCATTAGTTCCTATCAATTCAATGGTTGAAGTACTGGCAGTAAACACACCGTTATTTATCCAATTACCTCCAAGTGTGTGCGTAAAAGTAGAACTAGCAAATGTTGTTGCTGCTTCAATCGTAAAGTCACCATTAATGGTCAAAGCAGCTGAAGGTGTTTTTGTATTTCCACCAGATACTATTAAATTGTCAAAAGCAGTAAATACCAATGATTGGGCAGAAGTGCCATTAAAATTTATGGTATTAGGAATATTGGAAGTTGTATTTAACACACCTCCAGCATCCAATGTAGTTGAACCAGCTACCCTTAATATTGAACTCGAACCCATGATCAGTGTTGCTGCACTTGTAAGTTGAATATCGAATAAATCCGCTGTTCCTGAAAAGGTAGAAGTACCATTGAACGTTCCCGTTCCGGCAGAAGCCACAAACGATCCTGAAACATTAAAATTAGAAGATATTGAAAAATCCCTAGCCGTCAAGATAGATCCAGTTGCAGTAACAGCAAAAAACTGTAGCGCTGCACTTCCTGAAATATTTTTACTTGCCCCTGTGAAAAATATAGTTCCGGCGGTCGCAGTGAATGCACCGTCAGCCACAAATTCTCCTGCAACAATCAATGTACTTGTTGTTGAGACAGTTCCACTCACTGTAACACTAAAATCACTAAAACTAATATTAGACCCTGAAATTGTTTTGGATACTCCTGACATAGAAAAAAAGCCCGAACCACCACTGGTATGAGTAAACGAACCTCCACCAGAAGTGGCGAAATGACCACATAATGAAAAGGATGAGTTCATATCTAGAGAAGTTCCACTGCCATTGACTACTAAATCACCAAAATTATTGGTTCCACTTCCGCTCAGTAAAGCTCCTGCCCTGTTAAATGTAAAAGTACCTCCACAACCACTATAGATTCCATTGTTTGTCCAGTTCCCACTGGTTGAATGTGCAAAGGTAGATCCGTTAAATGTACTTGAAGCACCCAAAGTAATATCACCTAATACGTCAATATTATTTGCAGCTGTAAAATCTAAAGTTCCAGCACTCACAGAGGTTGTGAAATTGCCAGCAATTGTCAATGCGTCACTAGGCAATGTTTTGGTAATTGTACCTGAGGCACTACTTAAAGTCAAATTCCCATATCCCTCAAAA
>CAXBNB010000281.1:0-5928 GCA_963976505.1 uncultured Reichenbachiellaceae bacterium | reverse complement strand
AGATTCATATACAGCTGATAGCTGCGGCATTCCTACTCCTGCGATTATCCTGGTAGTACATATACTCCCTGGCCCAACTCCAACTTTTATGGCATCAGCTCCGGCATCTGCCAAAGCTATTGCAGCTTCTGCTGTAGCTATATTTCCTACGATTACATCTAGGTCAGGAAAATGCGCCTTAACATTTTTGCACGCCTCAATTACTCCTTTCGAATGTCCATGAGCGGTATCTATAGAAATAACATCTACTCCGGCCTTTACCAAAAGTGCTACCCTATCCAGAATATCGGGCGTAACGCCCACTGCAGCTCCTGCTCTCAGCCTTCCAAATTGGTCTTTACAAGCATTTGGCTTGTCTCTTTTCTTTAAAATGTCTTTGTATGTGATCAGTCCTGTAAGATTGCCGTTGGCATCTACGATAGGAAGTTTTTCGATTTTATGCTCTTGCAAAATATCTTCTGCTTCTGCGAGACCAACCCCATCCGATGCTGTGATCAGGTTGTCAATTGTCATGATTTCACTTACAGGTTGTTTCATGTTCTTCTGAAACCTCAAGTCTCTGTTTGTCACAATTCCCAACAATTTATTGCTATCATCGATTACTGGAATACCACCAATGTTAAACTCACGCATTACTTTCAATGCATCACCAACATTGGCTTCCACCTTTAGCGTAATAGGGTCAAGGATCATCCCACTTTGAGAACGCTTCACTTTTCTCACTTCAGCTGCTTGTTTTTCGGCAGTCATGTTTTTGTGAATAAAACCAAGACCTCCCTCAAGTGCCATAGATATGGCCAGCTCAGATTCTGTCACTGTATCCATCGCAGCAGATACCAATGGTATATTCAGCGTGATGTTTTTAGTAAGTTGAGTGGTGGTGGTGGTATCTCTGGGAAGAACCTCAGAATAGCCTGGAAGCAACAACACATCGTCGTAAGTGAGGGCTTCAAAAAGTAGTTTGGAATTGTCGAATTGCATGTGCAAATAAGTATGATTATTTGCAGGGCAAAATTATGGAAGTTGGTTGGATAATTAGCTACACAATGGATAAATATTTTCTAAAAGCATCAAGTTTCTACTATTTGCGAAAATGAGACCCGGAACCGGAGGATTCAAAGTAAGCCTTGAAATAATGGGAGATCAAAAAAAAATGCCTCAAATTGCGGAGAAATTTTGAAACAAAAGATTGCAATGAAAAAGTACGATATATACGGAATAGGAAATGCGCTAGTGGATTTGGTTTTTGAAGTTGATGAGCAGTTTTTGAAAGACCAAAAGGTGGAAAAAGGACTGATGACTTTGGTAGAAGAGGATCGTCAAGATGCCCTGATCTCAGCCATCAACATCAATGAAAACATGATGAAGGGTGGTGGATCTGCTGCCAATACCGTTGTAGCTGCCAGTCAGTTTGGAAGCAACTGCTATTATTCTTGTAAGGTATCCAACGACCGATTCGGGCAATTTTACTTGAAAGACTTGGAATCCAATGGCGTAGATACCAAGCTGACCCCAACAAGTGCTCCTGAAGGGATTACAGGCAAGTGTCTGGTGATGACTACTCCTGATGCAGAAAGGACAATGAATACTTTTCTTGGCATTACATCAGATTTTTCAGTTGAAGAAATAGATGAAAATGCAATCAAAGAGTCGAGCTACATTTACTCAGAAGGATATCTGGTGCCATCTCCATCTGGAAGAGCTGCCATGATGAAAGCCAAAGCAATAGCAGAGGCAAACGGCGTAAAAACTGCATTGTCTTTTTCTGATCCAAGTATGGTCAAGTATTTCAAAGATGAAATGACAGAAGTGGTTGGCAGTGGTGTTGACCTATTGTTCTGCAATGAAGAAGAAGCCATGCTTTTCACCGAAACCAATTCTCTTTTGGAAGCTCGTGAAGCACTAAAGAGTATCGCAAAAAGGTTTGCCATAACGCTTGGTAAAAATGGTGCTACCATATTTGATGGTGATACCTTCATAGATATCGAGTCTTACTCGGTGGATGCAATAGATACCAATGGTGCCGGAGATATGTTTGCGGGAGCATTTTTATATGGAATTACTCATGGACACAGCTATGCCGAATCTGGAAAAATAGCCAGTCTGGCATCTTCTAAAGTGGTCTCTCAATTTGGACCTAGGTTAGAATGGCATCAGGCAAAAGAAATTTTGAATCATTTGTTTGAGGATTAACCCTCAAACCCATTTTTCTAAATTCACTTCGATATTTCCCAAAATATCGATTCACTAAGCGTTTCGTTAACAGTGAATTGGAATCTAAATCGTTGAACATTTGCAATCAACGATTTAGATTTTATTCTCAACCGCTACGATTCCTGCTTCAAATCCCCACTTAAAGGGATATTCTACCAGTGTTAAACAATAATTTATATTTGGAATAATTGAAAAGCCAGCCCTGAGCCTATTCTCATATATTTGCAATTAGCATTAAACTAAAGCACCTATGAGAAGCACTCTAATCCTACTTTTTACTTTCGTTGGCTTGTTGGCAAACGCCCAAAAACAAATCGCCATAGAAGACATTTACAACGGCACTTTTGCTGAGGAAAATCTGGGTAGTCTCAATTGGATGAATGATGGACGGTTCTATACAGCTCTCATCGCCAATCAGGTTGTGAAGTTTGATGTGACCACTGGTAAAGAAGTATCAGTACTGGCAGATGGAAACACGCTCAATATCAGCATCAATGATTATTACTTTAGTGAAGATGAAACAAAAATCATTTTTCTGACCAATAAAAAAGGCATATACAGGAGATCCTATACCGGAGAATACTACATCTACACTTTTGCAAACAAGGAGCTGAGGAAAGTATCTGAAAATGGGAGGCAATCTTATGTGACATTTTCGCCTGACAATACCAAAGTGGCTTTTGTCCGAGACAACAACCTCTTCTACGCTGATTTGAAGGCCAAAAAGGAATATGCCGTAACAAAAGACGGGGTAGCAGGAAAAATCATTAATGGGAGCTCCGACTGGGTGTATGAAGAAGAACTGAAATTGACCAAGGCATTTGAGTGGTCTCCTGATGGAAAAAAGATTGCATTCCTGCGGTTTGATGAATCTGAAGTAAAAGAATACAACTTGCAATACTGGGATGACGGTGCGAAATACCCCCGAGACTACCGATACAAATACCCGAAAACAGGAGAAAAAAACTCGGTGGTCACTGTGCATATTTTTGATGTAGGCACTTCTAAGACGTTGAAGGTTGACTTAGGAAACGACACAGATGTTTACATCCCAAAATTCCAATGGACAAAAAATCCAAACCTGCTTTCTATCATGCAACTGACAAGGCTACAGGACAAACTGAATGTCTATCATGCCGATGCAACAACAGGTAAGGCGCTGTTGATCTTTTATGAAAAGGCCAAAAAATACCTTGATGCTTATGAGAGCCATGATCTTATCTACCTCAATAATAAAACTCAGTTTATTTTTTCATCTCCAGAGCGTGATGGATTCAATCATTTTTACCTCCACAACATGGATGGCCAACATATCGGCTCGATTACAAAAGGAAATTGGGAAGTGGATGAATTTATAGGATTGGATCAAAGCAAAAAAACTCCTGTGCTCTATTATACCTCCACAGAAGACTCTCCTTTGGAACGCCACGTTTACAAAGTAGATATTAATGGAAAAGGAAAAACCAAATTGAGCGTTTCTGCCGGCACCAACTCCATGGACATCAGCAAAGACTTCAAGTATTACATACTGTTCAACGACTCGTCCACGAAACCCAGAAGTATAGCCTTGATGTCATCAAAAGGAAATAAATTGATAGACACCCTTGTCAATAATGCCGGCCAAATTGAAACTGCTGAAGCGTTTGGAATAAGACCCAAAGAATTTTTCACTTTCGAAACTGTTGACCGCACCCAACTCAATGGCTACTTCCTCAAGCCAGCAAAGTTTGACAGCACCAAGCAGTACCCCGTACTCATTTTCCAATACAGTGGGCCCGGCTCTCAAAATGTGCTGAACACATGGAGTGGCAGCAATTATTACTGGCATCAAATGCTGGTACAGAAAGGATATGTGATCGCTGTGATCGACCCAAGAGGCACTGGAGGCAGGGGTGACGCTTTCAAAAAACAGACTTTTAGACAAATGGGAAACTTGGAAACCATCGACCTGATAGCAGGAGCAAAATACCTTGGTTCACTTCCTTTTTTTGACAAAGACAGAATCGGAATCTGGGGATGGAGCTATGGTGGCTATGCTTCTTCTGTAGCCATGATGCGTGGTGCAGGCGTTTTCAAGGCTTGTATTTCAGTTGCTCCCTTTTCATGGGAACACTACGACACGGTGTATTCCGAACGGTACATGCAAAGACCCAAAGACAACCCACACGGATACGCAGACAATTCATTGCTGAAGCACGCACACAAGCTGCAAGGCAACTACCTGCTCGTACATGGCACAGGTGATGACAATGTACACTATCAGGTATCTATGAATCTGGTGAGCAAATTGGTAGAAGAAGGAAAACAATTCCAAACATTCTACTACCCCGACAAAGCCCACGGAATAGGAGGACTTAAAACCCGCATTCATTTATTCACCATGATGACGGAGTTTTTGGAGAAAAATTTGTAGGATTCAGTTGAAGTAGATTAGAATATTGTTTGCGGTTCACGATGCTGCCTTTGCAGGTCTTATGACCAGCAAACATTCAATGTCTATTACTTTTCGTAGTTGAAGAACTATCGTTTGTGGTTTGTTGGACACAAGTCCAGCAAAGGCTAGAAATTAGTCTGGAATGTAAGCTTTAAGGTTATTCGGGAATTCCCCGTCCCATCTATTGATTTCACTTCCAGATGGATCAAATAAGATGTAAGATGGGTAAGCTTTGATATGAAGCGAATTTCCCATCAAGCCATATGGATCCCATAGGCTTGGCCAAGTGATTACCTGCTTTTTGTCTCGGTGACTATTCTTAAAAGTCTCTAAATTAGGATCATTCCAAGTGGACACAATTATGACTTGATCACTTACCCGATCATACATTTCCCTAAGTTTAGGCAGCCCTTTTATACAAGGCCCACACCAACTACCAGAGATCGCTATTAAGATGTGTTTTTTATTATTTGGCTTGATCTCAACTTGATTTTCCAGGCTATCAAGCCCACTAATTTTTATCAGCTTACCCGCCGTTTGATCATAAATGTTGTTTTTAACATAGGCTGACAACACATCAGTAGACCAGTTATTGATTCCTCTCTCTTCACTTAATTTAAAGAGATTCATCAAAACATTTCGGTCAGAGACCACTTCCAGATTCTGGATAATTGCTTTTGCCTCCAATGCCAAAATAGGTTCCAATGGTTTGTCTTGTTGTGGTTTGTACAGAAATGGGCCAAGATGAATATTCTTACTTGATGCAAAAATTTTATTGAGCTCAATCTGGCATAAACTTTCGTCTTCAAATATGACATTGTAGTCTCCATCCATTGTGATCTGAACAATACTCGTATCAGTTGGAACCCAGATCATTGGCAAGAAATTAGAATTGGATCGTCCTTTCTGTTGATATAAGTAAACTGCATTAGGATAGTTCTCTAAACTAATTACATTGGAGCCTTCGGACACTTTTGTTGATCCAGTACCATTGTATTCACGAATTTCAAGATTCTTAAGCTTATTATCGCTTGTGATGACCAGTGTAAATGAATAGACTTCCAGACATGTCATTGTCATCAATAGATAAAACAAAACACTTTTTACAATATGAAAATTTCTCATAGTCTAATATTTAGGATTCCAAACATAGTAGTCATTAGATACTTCTTTAATAAATCTACCGAATTAAGCCCGTAATAGAAAACGGAATCGGTTTTTTGGCTGCCTTTGCAGGTCTTGTGACCTGCAAACATCCAATGTCTATTAATTTCCTTCCA
>CAXBNB010000280.1:0-5928 GCA_963976505.1 uncultured Reichenbachiellaceae bacterium | reverse complement strand
TCGCATCCTGCGTCAATCGTCCAAGTGCCTATACCGACAAGATACCCGCCCTCCTGCGCAACCGCTGAAAGGTCTAGCGCAGCAACCGCACCGCCAATAGAGTTAATCGGCAAGTAATAGGCTTTGAGCGTAGCCGCCTTGATAAACCACACGCGGCTCTTGAAGATTGCGATGTTTACCGCTGTTGCAGTATCAAGCCCGGCATTGGCATTTATTTCAAACCCATATTCACTCGATCCCCCTTTCACGATTTGAATCATGTTGGTAGATGTCCAGCCCGTCTGGGTGGTCGCATCTATAGCGGTAGTTGATGTAAGTACTGGAAGGTCTGTGAGAGGGGTGATGGTCCAAGGACCAGTTCCGGTGAGGCTAAAGGAGATGGTCTCGTTTGAACTGGTATTGGCATTGGTCATTGCCCATCTTAGAGACCCTTCACCTGAGTCATTGGTGTTGGTAACAATGTAGAAGAACGAACAATCTTTGCTGTCTCCGGTAAAAGTCCAAGAATAGGTGGTGTCAAGAGAGGTTCTGGCTGCTTCTCCTTCACAGAAGATGAAATCGGGGACATTGATTGAAATGCCCGATGGTATGGTCTCTGTTCCACCATTGTCATCTGCCCAGCCAATGAGGGTCGCATCATAATTTGCCAGAGACATGGGATTGAAGGAAAACATTCCGGTCATATTCGTTACCGAACTGATGTCCCAATCACCCAATGATTGGTTGAAGTCTAAGTTGCCACTGTGCATGAAGCTCATATTTTGCACTGAGCTCACATCCCAATCACTGATATCGGCATTGAACCTGGAATTGTTAAACATGCTCCCCATATTGGTGACCATTCCTGTTTTAGCTCCCCAGTCAAGTGGCTGGTTGCCATTATTGAAAGTAAAGTTCTGACTGAACATATAGGACATATTCTCAACCATTCCAACTTCCCAGTTGCTAATGTCTTGATTAAACGAAGAGGCCAAACTAAACATGAAGGACATGTTTTGAACCGAAGAGACATTCCATCCGGTTATATCTTGATTAAATGTTGACGCCCCACTAAACATTGAAGCCATGGTAGTCACTCCTGCAGTTTTTGCACCCCAAGCCATTGGCATTCCTCCATTGTTAAAGGAAGAAGCAGCTCTAAACATATTTGACATGTCCAGTGCCATACCCACTTCCCAACCACCTAGGTCTTGGTTAAAAGAGCTATTGAGCTCAAAAAGACTTGCGAAATTGGTGACATTGTCAACATCCCAATTGTCCAATGGTTGGTTGAAACCTGAACTCTGAAACATATTGCGCAAGTTGTTTATAGTAATTACATTCCAGCCATTGATATTTCCATTGAAGGAGCTACAGTTTTGAAACATATAGGCCAGGCTGGTCACGTTGCTGAGGTCGGGATTGTCCGAAGCATTGTAAGTGAGGTTGTTGCATCCAGCAAAGGCACTTTCCATAGACGTCCAGGAGATGCCTCCCCATTGTTCTATGGTAAGAATTTTGGATCTGTCTCCAGCATTATTGAAGAATATCCGTGGAAAGTTTCCAGCTATTTCTAACTGATAAATGTTGCCATCTACCAGGCCGGTAATTGTGTAGTCTCCAGTTTGACCACTAATTGTTCCATCGCCTACTCCAATACTCGTAAGGTTTGTCCACTTGATGCTGTAGTTGTAGCCTCCGCCGGTGGTGGGGATCGTGAGTTGACCGTCGTTTGTCGACCAGGTGGTGATGAAGGCACCTAGGGTCACTTCTGATGATGGGTTTCCTGTGGCTGAATTAGTAAAATACAGTTCACCTCCGGGTACACCATCGTATTCGAATACCCTGACGTGGTAGGTTGTGCCGGGGTTGAGCCCTGTCACTGTAACATTATTTTGTGTGCCATTATAAACCACATAATTTCAAGTTCCTAGCTGGTCGCCACTGCCAAAATTCGTATTCGATGTGTAAGTTGAAGAATTCACAGGTGAACTATTTACGACCGACCCTTCCTTAACAACAACTATTCTCTTCGATCCATTTCCATTGCTCCAGCTGAGATCCATTTGAGCAGTACCAATATTGGCAAAGGAGATATTAGTTGCTTGTGTGGTGGGGGTTTCAGAGTTTCGGATATATAACCTGATATTTTGGCCATTGCGTTCGGTCATAACCATATCAGGTTTACTATCCCCATTAAAATCAGCCACAATTGGTTTTGTAAACGCACCTGCTCCAGTTCCTCCGTTGATTTGAACGGTAGAAAAAGTATTGTTGCCTGCTCCTAGGAAAAATCGTGGATTGCCAGTAGCACTGTAATCAACCACCATCAAGTCGTCATTTCCATCTCCGTTGTAATCACCGGTAACAATAGATCTCGGGTCACCTGATGCGGTTAAATTTTGTCCGGCCTGAAAAGTGCCATTTCCATTACCCAAGAACCTGCGGATGTTTGTTCCACTCGCTAAGGGAGCAATGGCTACATCCAGGTTATTGTCATTGTTAAAATCACCTACATCCACCGACCCTGGTTGAAAGGTTGCTGCTGTATTTGATTTAGAAAAACTTCCACTTCCGTCATTAGAAGCATAGACTAAAATGGATTCGTTGTAGTTTGGGATAACAATATCAGTATGCCCATCCTTATTCAAATCACCTACTGCCGATCCTACTGCGATTCCAACCCCAGTTGCAGCACTAATTTGATTGAATGTAAAATTGCCAGCACCATTGCCAGCACCCCATTGGGCATCTGCATTTGATGCGCCCATCACCACATCCCAGTTTCCATCTTCATTTATATCTGCCAGATTAAATCCTCGTGTTCCATTTGCTGCTGCTATCGCTGCGCCATCTGAAAAATTACCAGAGCCATCATTGATCTTAACTAGGTAATTATCTCCTTTTAAAATCAAATCAAGGTCTCCATCACCTTCCAAATCCAGCGCCAGCATATCAGAAATATTGAGATTTCCATTCTGAGATGAAAGTGTAAAACTTCCACTCCCATTATTGAAATAGATTTGCAAATTACCCACACCAGAACCACCGGCATTCAAGCCTACAGCAATGTCTAAATCACCATCCAAATCAAAATCACCTACGGCAATAGCTTCAGTGGCAATAGTAGCCAAATTGATGTTAGAGGCTGTAAATGAAGTTGACGCTATGGCCCCACCTGAAAAAGTGACATGAAACCTTGGTACTGCTGCAGTCCATGAATCAACGCTAAGACCAGAAGTAAGGTTGGTCACTCTAATCGGGTTGACTGAACTTGCGTTAGCCGGAACTGTTACGGTGAGGGTTGTCCCGGAAGAGGCAGTTGGTATTGCCCATGCATGACCGAAATAAACAATGTTTTGAGTTGGGGTTAAATCAAATCCAGCACCATTTACTGTCACTTGAGTTCCGGTGGATCCAAAGGTGGGTGAAAATGAAGTGATTGCTGGCTGGGCGTATAATGTTCCGGCGAAAGCACAGAATATTATAAGGAAGGATATTCTCATAAGTTGATTCAAAGCGGTACTACCAAAATAATTTTTTTCAAAGATTGACTTTGACTATTGTAACATTTCTTAAGTAAGAAAAGAAATGTTCAAGTCTTGAAAATATGGAAGAAAATTATAACTCAGGGCATCTCAACTTGACAATAGTGACCTTAGTTTACGTAGAGATAGATGTTATTCATTCATCTAAATCCATTATTATATTTTAGAAGCTCACTTTTTTGATAGCACCCTACTTGTTGAATAAAACAGGCAAAGCTTTCAAATCAAATTTCAATAGCGGGTTAAATTTTATACCTTAGGACGAATATAAGTATTTATGGCAGAATGAATTACACATTTCGACTAATGTAAGATGAGATTCGATGACCAGTAACGTCTTTTGAGCCGTACATAATATTTTTTTTACATAAACGTCATTCACTTTGATGAGATAAGTATTCGCTTTATAGATTCATTTGTCTTAATTTTCCTTAATAATTAAACACTCGTTTCTATTTTGAAAAATCAGTCTTTTTTAAAGTCGCTAGCAAAAAAATGTCATGAAGAATATGGTCAAAATACAGACCAATTAACCATTATTTTTCCCAATAGGAGGGCAGGATTGTTTTTCAGAAAACACCTGAGCAAGCTCACGACCAAACCCATTTGGAGTCCACAGATAGTAAGTCTGGAGGATTTTATTATTTCGAAAAGCGACCTGACACCTGCGGACCAGCTTCAATCCATTTTCATCCTATACTCGGTATATAAAAAGCTGATCCCAAATGCGGAGGGTTTTGATAAGTTTTTCTTTTGGGGGGAAATGATCCTCAAAGACTTCAACGAATTGGACAGTTACCTGATCAATCCACAGCATATTTTCACCATCATCCAATCACAGAAAGAACTGGATGAGTCCTTTTATTTTCTTTCC
This sequence comes from uncultured Reichenbachiellaceae bacterium, assembly GCA_963976505.1. Classification (GTDB taxonomy): domain Bacteria; phylum Bacteroidota; class Bacteroidia; order Cytophagales; family Cyclobacteriaceae; genus CAXBNB01. The sequence continues at coordinate 1,527 of CAXBNB010000280.1, read as the reverse complement.
GAAGAAGACCAAAAAGTGATCAAGTCTTTTTGGTCAGGTTTTTTACCCAAGGCATCAAAGGCGCAATCTACTTTTTTAAGCACCTGGAAAATACTGAATGAATTGTATCAAAAATTCGGTGAAGTGCTGAAATCAGAACAGATCGCATACAAGGGATTGATCTACAGGGAAGTGGCAGAGCAAATTGCTGACAAAGCAGACCAAAATGATCATGGAGATTATTGGTTTGCTGGATTTAATGCCTTTACAGCCTCGGAAGAGCAGATCATTAAGTATTACCTACAGGAAAAGGATGCCCAAATGATCTGGGATGTAGATGCCTATTACCTCAAGGATGAGTACCAAGAGTCGGGGTATTTTTTCAGGCAATATCAAAAAGATGCTGTTTTCAAAAAGACCTTTCCAGAAGAAATTCCCAACAAGATAGACAGTCCATCGAAACGAGTGGAGGTAATATCTGTACCACTGGGAGAAGGGCAAGTGAAGGCAGTAGGGGAGAGACTGGAAGAACTGTCGGCCTCTGTTGATTTCAATGAGGAGAATACAGTGATAGTATTGCCGGATGAAAACCTATTGTTGCCGCTGTTAAACTCTATCCCCAAATCGGTGGAGAAGGTGAACATTACCATGGGTTACCCACTCAAAAATTCTCGTTACTTTTCATTTTTCGAATCATTGTTGAATTTGCATGTCAATATCAGAAGTGGTAAGGACGATCAAAAATCTCATTACTTCAAGCACGTATTGTCACTATTGAATCATGAGGTATGTCAGATGCATTTTTCTGCCGATGTGGATGAATTGGTCGGTTACATACATGACAACAACAGGGTAAACCTGACCTTAAAAGAAATTGAAGCAAAAAGCCCAACGCTTGCTGCCCTTTTTGCAAATCAGGAAAATGCAGCAGAGGTGTTGCTTTATTTCGAGCAGTTGATAGACCAGTTCATGGACAAAGAGGAATCCACTCTTGACAAGTCCGTACTTTTCAACCTCAGGGTGGCATTAAAAAACATATTAAATACCGCTACTCAATATGATGTCAAACTTGAAATTGATGTACTTTTCAGGATTTTCAAACAAATAGGGGGCAGCACCAAAGTACCATTTACCGGAGAGCCGCTGGAAGGGATCCAGATCATGGGGGTATTGGAAACCAGAAACCTGGATTTCGAAAATGTATTTATCCTGTCCATGAATGAAGGCACTTTTCCGGCCGACAGCAGCAACAGTTCTTTTATACCCTACAACATCAGAAAGGCATTTGACTTGCCTGTAGCCGAGCACCATGATGCCCTCCAATCTTATCTTTTTTATAGGTTGTTGCAAAATGCCGACAAGGTCAGCATGTATTACAATAACATTTCGGAGTTCAATCATAGTGGAGAGCTAAGCAGGCTGGTAAAGCAGCTGGCTTTTGAGTCGAACCTTACAATAGAAAGAAAGTCTCTGGTGAACCCGGTAAAAGCAACGGTGGTAAAACCGATCACGATCAAAAAGGAAGCATCTGTTTTGGATTTGCTCAAT
>CAXBNB010000279.1:0-5942 GCA_963976505.1 uncultured Reichenbachiellaceae bacterium | reverse complement strand
AGAAAGCAAAGAGAGGTATCTTAAATATGATGGAGTCACAGTCAACCAAGTAAATATTAAGAAGTTGAAAGTTTTTGGGACTAATGTGGAGGACACTACCAAATTAGAGACTTCACTCATCACAAAAACCATCAATGGCTTGCATATCGCCACAAGTGATAAAATCATTCAACAAAACTTGATTGTCCAAAAAGGAAGTATAATCAGATCTGATGAGCTTGCTGATAACGAAAGGTTGATTCGTAAACTTGATTTTATCAAAGATGCAAGGATATATGTCACTCAAGGAAGTAACCCAGAGGAAGCCAATCTTTATGTGGTGACCAGAGACCTTTTCCCATTGAAATTTGATTACAGTACAGATGCCGAAACAACTACATCTAGTATAGGGATCAGTAATATTAATATTTTCGGAACAGGTCATGAAAATGAAAACAAAATCATCATAGACGATATTGGAGAAAATAGCATAGGTTACGACGGTAATTATCTGGTAAGAAATATTGGAGGATCATTCGTATCCGGTGAACTGAATTATGTAACATCTTTTGCCAATCATGGTTATGGTATAAAACTGTATCGAAATTTCTACACTCCCGATATTGAGTATGCAGGAGGTGTTGAGTATAGTAGTAAAAACCACAATCAGTTTCGTGCATTTGACAATGAATCAGATTCTATAACCATCATTTCTCACAAGGAGGTGCTTCAAGACATTTGGTTTGCCCGCTCCTTCAAAACCCTGCATGTACCTTCCATTTTGAAAGACCGTGAAAGGCTTAGGTTTATTATCTCCGGGAGGATTATCAGGAAAAATTTTATGGATAGTCCAGAAGTACAACAGGACTACAATCAAGCATTCCATGACAGAACTAATATACTAGTGGGAGTGGGATTAAGTTCCAGAGGTTATTACAAGGATAGGCTTATCAGAAACTTTGGACGGACTGAAGATATTCCGGTCGGTACATCGCTACAACTCACTTCGGGCTATCAAATAGGGGAATTCTTCAATAGAGAGTATGTCGGGATTGAGTTTGCAGAAGGTGAAGTATTAAGAAAGTTTGGTTATATAAAAGGTACATTTAAGTTGGGTGGATTTTTCAGGCACAAAACCTTAGAGCAGGGCGTACTTAAAATGAGAGGAGAATATTTTTCACGTTTGCAGACCTGGAATTTGTTCAAATACAGACAGTTTATTACGGTAGATTACACCAAAGGAATCCGTAGAAAAGAACAGGATTATCTTGATATAAATGATGCAAATGGAATCAGAGGGCTCTATAATTTTTTTCTAACTGGCACAGAACGATTTGTTGTCAATACCGAATCTGTAATTTTTACACCTTTTTATGTCGGCGGATTTCGTACGGCTTTCTTAGCCTTTTTTGATTTTGGTCTAATTGATACACCACGAGGGCGAGACAGTTATTATGGAGCAGGATTTGGAATGAGATTAAAAAACGACAATCTTGCATTCAATACCATACAACTCCGTCTGGGCTTTTATCCTTCTGTACCTTTTGAAGCTGCTTCACGCAGTTTCAACTTTTCTACTATAGGAAATTTAGAGCTTCAAGATTTCGACATTTCTAGCCCTCAGATTATTCAGTTTAGGTAAAGGCTGTTTCTTCGATAAGATCACCTCTTACTTGAATCTCAGTTTTAGGAGGCTCTATTTTAACTTTTCTTAAGAAGTTTTAACAATTTTTAACGCAATTTCAGCTGGGTAATATTTTCAATAATTCCCTCCATTATTACATTTGCTGACATATTGTTCTATACAAACCAAGTTTAATGTTATAACATATCTCCATTTTTTGGAAACCGTATCAATAGCCATCTAAGATTAAAACATGTTTTTTATGTCAGTTCGTACGCCATTTTTCAGCTATACTTTAGCATCACTAATCGTTTTATTGTTCTGTCAAAATGTTGCACTTGCAGCAAACGGAATAAGCCTTTACACACCTTACACCAACATTTCTGTTCCCCCAGGAGAATCCATCGACTACACGATAGATGTCATTAACAATGGCAGTAGCATCAAGGATGTAGACATCTCCCTATCAGGAATTCCAAAGGAATGGGAATATACCTTGAAGTCAGGAGGGTGGACAATCAATCAGGTTTCTGTTCTCCCTGGAGAGAAGAAGACAATCTCACTCAAAGTAAATGTTCCTTTAAAAGTGGATAAGGGAATACATAAATTCAAAGTGATTGCCAGAAATTTTGGAACCCTTCCATTGGTGGTAGAGGTCTCCGAGCAGGGAACTTATAAAACCGAATTCACTTCTGAACAGGCTAATATGCAAGGCCATGCAAAATCTACTTTTACATTTCAAACAGAGTTGAAAAATCATACTGGAGAAAAACAACTCTATTCACTTAGAGCAAATGCCCGTCGTGGATGGAATGTGATTTTTAAACCAAATTATAAGCAAGCCACAGCTGTGGAGATTGATGCCAATGCTACTTCTAAAATAACAGTAGAAATTAAACCTCCACATAATATTGAAGCAGGATCATACAAAATACCAGTTCAGGCAGTGACGAGTTCCACATCAGCTGCAATAGAATTGGAAGTTGTTATTACAGGTTCTTATGAAATGGAGCTGACTACTCCAAATGGGCTGTTAAGTACAAGTATTACCGCTGGAAGTGAAAAACGCATAGAGTTGCTCCTTAGAAATACAGGCTCCAGCGCGTTGAATAATACTAGGTTTAGCGCTTCAAAACCTAAAAATTGGGATGTCACTTTCAAGCCAGATACAGTCATTCACCTGGATGCCGGTGGTAGTGTACCAGTTTTTGCAACAATCATAGCCGACGACAAGGCCATTCCAGGAGACTATGTAGCCAATATTACGGCCCAAACTCCTGAGGCATCTTCAAAAGCAGCGTTTAGAATTTCCGTTAAAACACCTTTGCTGTGGGGTTGGCTTGGTGTGCTAATTATAGCAGGGGCATTGGGAAGCGTGTATTATCTTGTCCAAAAATATGGAAGGAGGTAAGGTATGAGCGCTGCAGTCATTGAGATATCAGACCTTACTAAAAAGTATGGAGCATTCACTGCCGTTGATAAGCTCAGTTTATCGATAGGTAAAGGCGAAGTTTTTGGACTTCTTGGCCCCAATGGAGCAGGGAAATCGACCACTATTCTTATGTTGATGGGATTGTCAGAGTCAGATTCCGGAAGTGTAAAAGTATGTAGTATTAACCCCGAGAGAAATCCCATAGGGGTAAAACAAAAAGTCGGCTATTTACCCGAAGATGTGGGTTTTTATGATGAGCTCACTGGTCTTGAAAACCTGATGTTCACTGCTAGGTTGAACAGCATTTCGGGAGCAGAAGCTCAAAAGAGATCATTGCAGCTATTAAAAAGAGTTGGCTTGTCGACAGACATGCATAAAAAGGTTGGTAAATATTCTCGTGGAATGCGCCAACGCCTAGGGCTTGCTGATGTACTGATCAAAAATCCAGAAGTTATTATCCTTGATGAACCCACTTTGGGCATTGATCCGACAGGTGTCAAGGCATTTCTTGAACTCATCGTTCAACTTAGTAAAGAAGATGGAATTACAGTACTTTTTTCCTCACACCATCTCCACCAAGTACAGCAAGTCTGCGATCGGGTAGGCATTTTTGTTAAAGGCAGGTTATTGGCAGAAGGAAATGTGGATTCTCTGGCAAAACAACTGTTCAATAGCGGAGCATATACCATTGAGGTAGGATTAATGGCGAATGAAAATGCTATGCATCCTACCTTACTTGATAAAGTTAAAAGTCTTGAGTCGGTTGAGTCAGTAGAAGTCAATGATACTATTTGGCGTATAGAATGCACTCAAGATATTGCACATGAAATATCAAAAACCATTGTAGAATCTGGAGTCGGCCTAAGTCACTTGTACAAAAAGGAATACGGATTGGATGACATCTATCACCGTTATTTTGAAGGAGGTAATGAAGATGAATAATTTAACAAAAAGACAAGTTATGGATAGCCCTAAATGGGCAAAATTGGTATTGTTTTTTGCTCAGAAAGACAAAGTACCCGGAGATCAGATCGTGCATCCATTTTGGTCTATGGTACAAAAGGAAATTGCGGATCATATTCGAAGTTGGAGGGTGATGATACTTATCGCAATTATTTCCCTTACCTGTATTGGATCTATTTATACTGCAATTACCAATCTTGATAAGCTAGCTGATTCTGGAAAGATTGAAAATGCATTTTTCTTTTTGAAGTTGTTCACTGTATCTGATGGTACGCTTCCATCATTTTTTGTTTTTGTAGGTTTTTTAGGACCCTTAATGGGCATCAGTATGGGGTTTGATGCCGTTAATTCAGAACAAAATAAGGGAACGCTCAGTCGTATTCTTGCCCAACCCATTCCTCGTGACTACATCCTCAATGCAAAATTTGTTGCGTCAATAATCGTATTGGGTGTTTTATTTTTTGCCTTAAGTTTTACCGTTTTGGGGACAGGGCTCATAGTTGTCGGAATCCCACCAACTGCTGAAGAGTTTCTACGGATAATTTTCTTTACTCTACTAAGTGTAGTATATGTTTCTTTTTGGTTGAATCTTTCAATTTTGTTTTCAGTAAGGTTCAAACAATCGGCTACATCTGCTCTGTCTGGGATCGGAGTGTGGCTGTTTTTCACTATGTTTTATCCCCTCATAGTCAATATAATTACCAAAGCATTTCAGCCTTCAAAGTTTGCCTCACAAAGAGCAGTCTATTTCTATGAAAAATTGAAATTTAGCTTGTCACAAGTAATGCCTAACGAACTTTTTAATGAGGCCACCTCAACACTTTTAACGCCAACTGTCCGTACCCTGGGGCCACTCTCTATGGAACAGCTTCAAGGAGCTATTCCCGGACCACTGCCACTTGGACAGAGTTTGTTGTTGGTATGGCCTCAGCTCACTGGCTTGACGGCTTTAACAGTAGGATGTTTTGCGGTAAGTTACTATCTGTTTATGAGAAGGGAAATCCGCTCCAAGTCTTAAGTCATCAATATGTGATGATAACTTCAATTTTTTGTGGATTAATCTTGAAAAGTGGTTTTGTGGTGTCTAAATAAGATTAATAAAGAATGCCTTAGCATAACTTAAAAATTGAGTGATTTGACTTTTTAATTACGAAAGACCTGAGAAAGTGGAAGACCTAAAACCAGTAGAACAGCTTCCGTTTCCAAGTCGGTAAGTCCAGCAATTCCTCATGGTATTCACAGAGATCTCCAAGGATTTCTTCCAGGAGGTCTCCTTTGACGAACCATGAGAGAAGGTGATTAGCGGATTTGGGCGGTATGGGAGTTTGAGACTTCAGGGCTCTGGCGTCAAATCTTATTGATAGACAATTCCGGAATATGGCTCCAAAGATTCACTTTTACATCTCGACTTTTTTGTAGCACTTTATTACCTGAGGCTGTAAGAGTGAAAAGTCGTTTGCGCCTACCTCCTCTAAGTTCTGTGGCTCCTCCAAGGCTTGATTCAACAAACCCTTTACTTTCCAGGCGATTTAACGTGCCATGTACAGCTCCAATAGTGACTGTTCGGTTGGCTTGTTCTTTAAGTGATTTGCGGATGGCCAAACCATAGGCTTCTTCTTTGAGCATGACAATCAGAAGCAATACCAATTCTTCCAACTCTCCAATATGTTCCTTTTCCATATCAATTTGTTCTATTTAGTAGAACAAATGTATGGAAAGATTTACAATATGTTATACTTTGTATAACATATAAAATTTGTACTCTATTTGAGGGAAAAATATTTCAATGGAAACAGCATGTATAGCACCAAGTTTTTAGGCAAGCCTGATATTAAGGTCTATCTATTCGTCTCGAAGTGCATTCACTGGGTTTGCTTTAGCCGCAATCAGACTGTGGTATCCTGAGATTAGAATGGCAAAGGCAATCACTCCAAGACCAGAAGC
>CAXBNB010000278.1:0-5951 GCA_963976505.1 uncultured Reichenbachiellaceae bacterium | reverse complement strand
CATCACGCAAGACCGTCCAGTCCGCAGGACCCGCACCAGGAAGGATATCAACCATTCCAAGGTGTGTGGTATATTTTGCTTTAGCCATTTAGTTAGTTCGCTTAAAATTCGGTTTAAGATAAGGGTAGAGAAGGAGAGTTTCTTAGTTTCCTATTCATTAAAAGTGGTTTTCATTTTTTAAATCATTGAGAATTAAAATGCTTAGTTTACCATGAATTAATTGAAAGTTGAATTCAAACTTATTCTTCAATAAATGAAAATAATCAGTGTAGTTGGTGCTAGACCAAATTTCATGAAAGTTGCACCATTAAGTAAGGCTTTTGCAGCTTATACAGAAGTTGATCATAAAATAGTTCATACTGGTCAGCATTATGATTATTCAATGAATAAATTATTCTTTGAACAGTTAGGTATTCCAGAACCATTTGTACACTTAAATGTGGGGAGTTCGTCTCATGCCACTCAAACTGCTCAGATTATGATTCAGTTTGAAGAAATACTAATTGAAGAAAGACCGACTGCAGTATTGGTTGTTGGAGACGTAAATTCAACGTTGGCATGTTCGCTAGTTGCTTCAAAAATGCAAATTCCTGTAGTTCATGTCGAAGCAGGACTTCGAAGTAGAGACAGATCTATGCCAGAAGAATTGAATAGGATAGCTACAGATCATCTTTCTGATCTATTATTTGTGTCTGAAGAAAGCGGAATTGAGAACCTTAAGAAGGAGGGTATACCCGATGAAAAAGTATTTTTTGTTGGTAATGTTATGATTGATTCTTTGGTAAGTAATATGGAAAAGTCGAACGCTTTAAATCTGGATAGCATCAGTTCTGGAATTAAAAGTAAAAATTACGGACTTGTTACATTACACAGACCTTCAAATGTTGATAATAAAGAGAGACTTCTGCGTATTGTTGAGCTATTAAGATCTGTTGCTAAAGACCATAATCTTGTATTTCCAATGCATCCCAGAACCAAAAATAATTTAGTTAAAATGGATTTGTCTCAGGAAGTATCTGCTATTGATAAATTGACAATCCTTGAGCCGCAAGGTTATTTTGAGTTTCTAAAATTGATGAATGAATCCAATTTCTTAATTACGGATTCTGGAGGAATTCAAGAAGAAACTTCTTATCTGAATATTCCATGTATAACAATTCGTGACAATACAGAAAGGCCTATAACCTGTAGCATTGGTACAAATTCCCTTATTCCTTTTGATAAAATTGATACTGTTGAAAAAGTATTATCATTCAAATTGAAAGAAAAAAATTCTAGAAATCCTGAAATTCCGTTATGGGACGGGAAGGCGTCAGAGAGAATTGTGAAAGAGATAGTAAATTTTTTTAATTAAAAAGACGCTTGAAATTCGATTTCCATCGCAAAGGATTCCTCCAATCTAGCCAAATAATTCTAATTTGTTTGAGTTCAGCTTCTTCATAAAAATTGAAGAAATAAAGTATTACAGGAAAAAGAATGAGAGCAGATGTTTTAACAAATAATCTGATAATCAAAGAAAGGTTACTGGTTAGGAGTGAAAGATACACCAGTATTCCACCGATAATGAACATGAGCAGGATTTTCTTCCATTCATAAGGAATAGGATAATTGGTATGTGAAAAATACCAGAGGCCAAAAAAGAATAGTGCTTGTGATAATAAACTTGCTAATGCAGCTCCCTCAGCCCCTAAGTATGGAATGAGTAGTATGTTTAAAACTAAGTTGAGTCCTGAAACTACTCCTGTAACTAAACTTATGCGCGAAGTTTTTTTGGTAATGTGAAGCCCGGTGACGGCGACATCTTTTAAAGCAACAAAATATAAACTGAAGGCAAGTAATGGAATTACTGAGAATGAAGACCAATAAAATGTGCTACTGGTAAATATTTTTAGAGCTTCTTTACTAAATAATGAAACTCCAATGATGCAAAACATCATAGCAAAGCCATAGTAAGTCATTGTCTTAGTGTAAAAACGAGAGCTGTCTTTATCATTAATTTTTCTGAAAATAAGAGGCGTTAAAGCCATACTTACTGACCCAATTACAAAAACTTTTAATATTGACGATACTTTATATCCCAAGGAATATAATCCTACTTCCTCCAGTCCAGACATTGAGTTTAGTACAAATCGATCCAGTACATTGATACTAGCGGCTGATATACCTGCAATCATCATTGAGAATCCGTATCCCATCATTTCTTTAAATACTGGGATGTGGATTCTAAAGGTTGAATTTTTAAACAGGTAAGGAATAAGAATAAGAATATAAGATATAAAACCTGCTATTTGACCATTGTAAATAGCAGTAAGCCCTTCATTTTTCCATAGCAAATAATATAAGGTGGTAACTAGCGTGACTACCAACTTTAAAATATTACTGGACGTGAAGAAAGAAGCACGGTCCTGAAGTCTCATTAAGGTTGCCGGGATTTGGCTCAAAGCTTGAAAACCGGTTGATAGAAAAGCCAACATTAAGACAGAACTATATTTTTGAGAGCTAAAAAAGACCGATGTAATCGAATTTTTCCAAAATAGAACGGCACTCAAAACAACAAGAATTATAAAAGTACAAGTTAGTAATACAGTAAAGAAAGTTGCTTTTTGTTCTTTCTCCTCTTGTTCATAGTACCACCTGAACATAGAGTTATAAAGGCCCATACCCATTACAAAAACGGCGATCTGATTTATGGCTTCCAATACACCTAAAGCTCCATAATCTTCGGTAGTTAAATATGTAGGATCGGTTAAGAAAGGGATAAGAATGAATCCCACAAGTTTTATGGAAATATTGCCTATTCCATAAATTGCTGAGTTTTTAACCGTTTCTTTTACGTATTTAAGCAATGATCTTTTATTATAAGATGATTTTCTTTTGTTCCGAATATAACATATATCTAGACAGAGCACGAAGCATCCAGGCTTGAGCCCAGCGCATATATTTAACTTCAGATCTGTAAATTCTTCCGGTAAACCTGCTTTTCATCATGGCATAATAAAAATCATGATTTTTTGAATCATAGAGATTATTTAATGTCCAAGTTAGAACTTTAGTAGCCATAGGAAAATTTTTCTCGTTGTATTGAGCTAAAAAGGTTAAACAATTTATGGCTTCGGCTGCAGAGTGTATATCAATTCTGTGAATTTTGTCAGGCTTCAGCTTGGGGATTCCTTCGGAAGTAAACAATTCGTTTAAATAGAAAGTGATACCAGAATTTAGTGCGATTAATACGTCCTCTCTTTTTGTATAATGATGAATACTCCCAAGCATTCTAAGAACAAATCCTGTATGGTAATTATCAATAAAGTTTTGAGGTAGTTCTGGTGGGCCATTATAATCAAAAGAGCCATCTTCTCTTTGCTCAGTAATAGTATAATTAACTGCTTTGTTACCGAGCGCAACCCATTCTGTATTGTTTACCTCTAACCCTACCTTTATTAAGAAATCAGCTACGAATAAATTTAAATTATGAACGTGATTTTGATAATGAGGGATATATGAGAAACAGATTTTATCTGTAGCGATCTCGTTTATAGGTAAGTGGCTTAAAAATTCACAAATTCTAACACAGGTTGATAAACTATCTTTGTCATTATTGGCCTTGAATTTAGTCCAGTAATATTCTCCAACTGCGGTAGTAACAATTCCGTTAGGTGTGTTTGCAGGAATAAGTTGTTGAGACTCCCAGTCGAAGGGATAACCCCAACCAATGCCGCCTAATGATTCTGATTTATAGTTGTTTAGTAATTCATCAATTCTGCTTTGGGCTTCACTAAGTAATTCTTGATCATAATTATTCAAAACTGAAAACTCAGTAATTCCCGTGCCAACTAATCCTAATGCTTTAGAATTGTGTTCGGGTTGGATATTAAATATAGACCGAGCTTTTGATGGGAAATGATAAGTAAGTTCCAATATTACCTCCCGAACAATCTCATTTATTTTATTCTTTTTCCCCCATTTGATGAGCTTCATGAAAAAAGGATGTGCTTTCAAATCATAAGGGTCATAGCCTTTATAATTTGATGCGTTAAGTAGTGAAAGGAGATTAAAAAATAATATTCGGGTTTCAGTATATTTCATGATGGTTTTTGCAAGTAAAAACAAGCGGAAAAACCCTCAGACCTTTCATCTAATTTCCGTGCTAAGGATTTATAATCTTGAATATCTGACTTACTAAAAGGTGATTTCTCAGGATGTTCGAAAGAAGAATTGGAGGCTTTTCTCGATATGCCCAATTTGTATTGCTCACTTCCAATTAATTGGTATTCACTTGATTCAAATACAATTTCGGTTAGCTTAAATTTTGATCGTTGGGCTAATATTTCCATGCTTTTTTGAGAATGTAAATAGTAATGTCTTGGAGGTTCTAATCCTATCCAGTAATCGCCGTAAGTATCCCACATATACTTTGAAAATACAGGAATTCTGATTAACACGAACTTACCTGGTTTAAGAATATTATAAAGTTGCTTAAGAACATCGTATTGAAAAGGCATGTGTTCAAAAGCGTGATTCAACATGATGAAATCATATTCTTTAGTAATATCTTTCAGATCTTTTTTAAGAACAGTTACTCCATTTTCATAATTAAAATCATTATTTATAAATATATCTGTTCCAGTTAAATCTCTAAACCCTTTATTATGTAACCAATGCAGACGATGACCGGCTCCTGTTCCAACATCTAAAATGGAATCATCTATAGTTAGATTTGCTCTTCTTAATCGATCTGTGAAACCAGCACCCATTGCTTTATTCAAAATCCAGCCAATAGGATTTAGTTTTTGTCCTAAAGTATGTTGCGTTTTCCATTTAGTAACAATATCAACCAACATATTTTCTACCTTAATTTCTGGCTTATTATATGCGTTATATTCTGGTGGATAATAATCAGCAATATTTTCAGGGTATTCCAGAATTTGTAAGCACCCACAATTAGAACACTTTAAATAGGAGAACTTATGATAAAAGCCAAAATGACGCTCTGTAAGTCTGTGAGTTGTATTGCTATTTTCATTTCCGCAAATGCGACAAGTTTTATTTTTTGTTTTCATTCTTCATTAGTTTTAATAACTCTTTGCATGAAGCAAGGCAATTTCTATAATAAAATCTTCTCTTTTTAACTCCTTTACCATAAACATAGTTAGTTGCAGAATCCTCTTTATGATAAACTTTACTAGATGGGAAATAAACAGTCCTAAGATTATCACGTTTGGCAATAAAATTTAAAATAGACTCTTCCAACTGCATAGTTTTAATAGGATATAATCCTTCATACTGCTCAATGTAATTACTAGCAAAAACTAGGAAACTGCCATGTAATTTTACCTCCCATTGTTCAGTTTCATGGTCTAAATCTGTATTGTAAGATGGAAGTTTTGATATTGGGAATATCTTCTTTTTCCAGGAAACTAAGGAAAGATCAATTTTGAGATAGCTTAACCATAGAAGCCACCTAAAATTTGATATAAACTTTTTAACATTCGAAATGCTATCGTATAACTCATCTCTGGGATTTTGGTCAAGTTGGTCTACGTTAGAGATGATTTTTGGGCCAAGGATATCAAACGGAGTCTCTCTATATTTGTCAATTATATCATCTATGATATTATCATCAGGTAAGACGATATCGTTATTCGATAGTACAATAAAGGACGCTTTGAGTTCATACTTTGCATGTTGGAAGCCTAAATTATTTCCACGAGAAAAGCCTAAATTTTTTCCAGTCTTTAAAAGAGTAATCTGAGGGTCAGTGTGATATCTTTCAGCTAATTTTTTTTGACTGACCTCATCTTCATCATTATTGACAATTATGATGTGTTTATTTGAATAGTTTGTAGCTAACATTGAGTCTACACACTCGATCGTATCCCACCATGTTTTATAGTGAAGAACTACAAGAGCAAAAAGAGGTTTCATTGAGCCCCCAAAAAAGAAATTTTTGTTGT
>CAXBNB010000277.1:0-5969 GCA_963976505.1 uncultured Reichenbachiellaceae bacterium | reverse complement strand
ATTTATTATCAAGATTTAGGTGTAAATGGTACGGCCATGAATCCTGTGTACTATTCGGTACCCAGAACAATCGGAAGGGTGTCTGGGTTTAGTGCCTACGATGCTTACATGCTCAATCCTGAGGAGTTCAGGTATTACGACACAAAATCCCCATATATGGATTTGAATGTTGCCTTCGGAGGAAATGGACGAGCCGAGGTTGATTTCAATTTTTCTAGAAATGTAAAGCCAAATTGGAATATTGGATTTGATATTTATAAAATGTCCTCCAAACGTCAAGTTGGTGAGGTGGCGTTGACTGGTGACAATAACAATGCAAGGTCTTCAGTTTTGGATATTTACACCTATTACGAGTCCAAAAAGAAAAACTATACGTTGTTGTTTCATGCACTTCGGTTTGAACATGCCGTTCGGGAAACAGGTGGAGTAAATCTGGCATTAGATGCTGAAGAATTGGAGTTTTTTCAATATGCAGATGCACCCATTAGCCTTGTAAATGCTCAAAGTAAGGATACAAGAGTAAATTTCCATGCGTACCAACAATATACGGTGAAGCCATTTTTTCAGGTGTACCACAAAATGGACAAAAAAAGCATTAAAAATGAGTTCAATGATTATCCGTTATCTGCAGATGAGGATTATTTTGATAATATATTTATCAGGTCAGACTCTACCATAGATGCCGCTACTTTCAATGAATTTACCAATGAATTTGGTATGAAAGGTAAGCTTTCCAACCGTCTGTTTTATAGTGCTTATTTGAAAAGAAGAGATATCAATTACAGGTATGTTTATTCTGATCCATTTGGACATACAGGTGAAACGTATCTCGGGGGAGACATTAAACTTTTTATATCAGAAAATAATATAGTAGGAGGGAATGTTGAGATTTTGGACGGTGGACAATATTACTTGAAAGGATTCCTTCAAAATAAATATGTGGATGCTTCGTACACCAGTGCCATTTATAATCCATCTTTTTTGTCCGAACAGTATCTTGGCAACCACTTCGAGTGGTCCAATGACTTTGATCCCATCATTGTCAACAGCATAGAAGGTTCTGCAAAATATGATTTTTCATTTTTGTCTATCGAACCTAAAGTTTCTATTACCAGTATTGATCAGTATGTTTTCTTCAATACTGACAAAACACCATCTCAATCCTCATCTACAGCGATCATCAACCGATATTCGGTCAGGGCTGATTTGAATTTGGGAAAACATTTTCACTTGGACAATCAGGTGAATTATACCATACTTGCTGGTGGTGGATCAGGTGTGTTTAGGATGCCAGCATTGCTTGGCAGTAGCCGTTGGTATTACGAAAGTGTATGGTTCAGCAAATACATGCCCATTCAGATAGGTGTTAATGTGCGTTGGCAATCAGCGTATTATGCCAACTATTATGACCCTGTTATCCAGCAATTTTATTTGCAAAATGACTTTGAAATGAAATCGTACGCAGCTGCGGATGTGTTTTTGAATTTTCAGGCAAAAAAGTTGAGGATTTTTGTTAAAATGACCCATATCAACCAACCTGTTGACAATGGTTATTTTGCTACTCCATTTTATCCCGGACAGAAAAAAGTATTTGACATAGGTTGTAGGTGGTTGTTTTTTGATTAAAAGTAAGTCTTATGGAAGATGATTTTGACAAAACTGTATTAGGGCTCAATCTGCCTACTGATCCAAGGTGGACAAACATTGCTGAAAAGTCATTGGATGAAATTCTGATCGATCATGCCTACTGTGAGCAAAAAGCAGCTTCTTCCTGCATTTCTTTAATCGTTTTATATCCTGAGAAAGCGGATTTGGTTGAATTGATGACTGGTGTTGTAGCTGAAGAATGGAGTCATTTTGAACGAGTGCTTGAAGAAATGAAAAAGCGCGGAATTGCCCTTGGCAGGATGCGCAAAGACGAATACGTGATTGCCATCAATGGAATAGTGAGGAAAGGTGGCAGCCGAGACCAACAGTTAGTGGAAAAGCTGTTGCTCAATGCACTGATAGAAGCTCGAAGCTGTGAACGTTTCAAACTGCTATGGAAAAACATTGAAGATGCAGATCTGCAAAAATTTTACTATGAATTGATGGTGTCAGAGGCTGCTCATTATGCCAATTTCATAGACTTGGCTAAGACATATATGGGAGAGGCATATGTGCTGAAACGCTGGAAACAGTTTCTTGATGCTGAAGCCGAGATTATGAAAAATTTAGAGGTAAGAGGGGATAGGATGCATTAATTTTTTGTTAATAGGGTTGTATTCGAAGTTATTTTGTTTGAAAAAAAATAACTTTAACGCTACCTTAGTAATTTAATAACTAAAAAGTCAACAAAATGAAAAAAATCAAAAATTTGGGAGTATACATTTTGCTTACGGTTTGTATGTCTTCATGTTATGTCTCGACTTACGTTGTGGGGAATGGTGGGACATCAGCAACTGAAGAAAGAATCAAAAATCAATATTGGTTGGGGGGTCTAGTTACAGGTAAACAAGCTGATACAAAAAACATGGCTAATGGAAAAACGGATTATACAATTCAATCAAAATTCACATTTGCTGATATGCTTTTGAATGGAATTACTTGGGGTATTTATTCACCAAGAACGGTAATTGTAAAGCATTAAATTTGAGTAATGTCAAATAAAAAAACCTTTGAGTATCTCAAAGGTTTTTTGTTTAAAAGTAATCTTGTTTTAAGAAGCCGCAAATCTAGCCGCTACTGCATCCCAATCTACTACATTGAAGAAAGCTGAAATATAATCTGGTCTTCTGTTTTGGTAATTCAAGTAGTAAGCATGCTCCCATACATCAAGTCCAAGGATTGGAGCGCCTCCACAGCCAACACCTGGCATCAATGGATTGTCTTGGTTTGCAGAAGAACAAACTTCTAATTTGCCATCTTTAACACAAAGCCAAGCCCATCCAGAACCGAAGCTAGTTGCTCCAGCTTTTGCGAATGCATCTTTGAAAGCATCGAAAGAACCGAAAGCGCTATCAATAGCAGCTGCTAAATCTCCTGAAGGAGTACCTCCACCATTTGGACTCATTACTGTCCAGAAAAGTGAGTGGTTGAAGTGTCCACCGCCATTGTTTCTTACAGCAGGAACATCTGAGTGCTGAGCACAAATTTCTTCAATAGACTTGCCTTCCATATCTGTTCCGGCAATTGCGTTGTTCAAATTGGTTACATAAGCATTATGGTGTTTTCCGTGATGGATTTCCATAGTCTTAGTATCAATATGCGGCTCAAGAGCGTCATGAGCATAGGGTAATGAAGGTAATTCGAATGCCATAATTGTATTATTTATATGTATTAAAAATTTACTGTAAAACTAGGCTTTTTTGACGTGGTGACCAATGATTTTCATGAATCAAATCTATGCATACATTGAAGAAACTTATAAGTTTGACGGATCTTCAAGTTTGCTTACTTGTTATTCTCTTAGCTTCTTGAAAAAATCTTTTACCAATTCACCACACTCTTCTGCCAATACACCATGTTTTATATTGGTCTTGGGATGTAATGCCATTGGTGCAAGAGAAGAATATCCTCTTTTTTCATCACTAGCGCCATACACTACTCCTTCGAGTTGCGACCAATAGGACGCACCAGCACACATGGTACATGGCTCCAGTGTCACAAACAAACGACATTGAGTCAGGTATTTAGTGCCGAGGAAGTTTTCTGCAGCTGTAATCGCTAGGATTTCCGCATGTGCAGTCACGTCATTAAGCTTTTCTACCTGATTGTATGCCCTTGCTATAATTTTATTATCACAAACTACAACCGCACCAATCGGTACTTCACCTTCTTCTAGGGCATATTTAGCTTGAGTCAGGGCTTGCTTCATAAACGCTTCGTCGCTGTGTAATCCCGGGATCATTGTAGGTTCTTTTTTACTTCCATACTTTGCATGATTTCATTTGCTTTGGTTTGCCAGGTTGCTTTAATGTTTGATGGGCATGAAAAATTAAAGACCAAGGAATTTCCATTGATCAAGGTATATTGTATGAAAGTGTATTTGTTGATTGAGCCTTTCTTTACAAACACTTCCTCTTCTTCCTTTACGGTCGATACAAATTCGAAGTAGGCGTATTTTCTACCGTTTACTTCTTTGATGCCCTCACTTAACATTTCAATGTTGTCGTATAAATTATAGATATTGGATTTTTGAAAACTCATCATAATCTCCAAATCTTTTTCATTCCATTGTGTAATGGACTTGTTTACGCCTAGGTCTATAGTCATGCTGGGATCAGTGAACAAGGCCATAGGCCGTTTGATGGTGAAATACCTATCGGCCATTTCATCATCTGTCATGGGTCTGAAGCTTTCCGGAATGGACATTGAAATAGACTCATTTACCTTTATTTTGACTAGTTTGTCGGATTGATAGGAAGAAAAAAGAAGTAAAAACGAAAGGAGAGTATTCAAAATCATGAGAGTATTTATACAATGTGAAAAATCAAAATTAAAGTAGAACTAGATAACGCCCAAACGACCACAATTATTAAATTTGCGGTTCTCAAAATTTGAACGAATAAAAGGAAATAAGGAATGCTTAGGACAAATACTTGTGGCGAATTAAGGATAAGTGAAGTTGGCAAAACTGTAACACTTTGTGGTTGGGTACAGACATTGCGTGATAAAGGAGGAGTGGTTTGGATTGATTTACGGGACCGATATGGAGTTACACAATTGATATTTGAAGAAGGGCAGGCTTCTACTGAGTTAATAGATTTGGCTACATCTGTGGGTAGAGAGTTTGTGATCAGTGCTACAGGTGTTGTGACGGAGAGGTATTCTAAGAATGATAAAATTCCTACCGGAGACGTAGAGATCAAAGTGGAGAAAATGGAGATTTTGAACAAATCTAAAGTACCTCCTTTTTTAATTGAAGACGAAACGGATGGTGGAGAGGAATTAAGAATGAAATACCGTTACCTCGATTTAAGAAGAAATCCTGTGAGTAGCAAATTGAAATTGAGACACAAAATGCTACAGGCTACTAGGTCTTATTTGTCCAATCAAGATTTTATAGAGGTAGAAACGCCCGTATTGATAAAATCAACTCCGGAGGGAGCAAGGGATTTTGTAGTGCCATCTCGTGTGAATCAAGGTGAGTTCTACGCTCTACCACAATCTCCACAGACATTCAAACAGTTGTTGATGGTCTCTGGTTTCGACAAGTATTTCCAAATAGTGAAGTGTTTTAGAGACGAAGACCTGAGGGCAGATCGTCAGCCTGAGTTTACTCAGATTGACTGTGAAATGTCATTTGTAACGAGAGAAGATATCTTAAATACTTTTGAGGGATTAGTAAGATTTCTATTCAAAGAGGTGAAAGGTATAGAAGTAGGAGAGTTTGTACACATGCAGTACGACGATGCTATGAGGTTGTATGGTTCAGATAAGCCAGATGTGCGTTTCGACATGCCATTTGTAGAGCTCAATAGTGTAGCCCAAGGAAAAGGTTTTGGTGTATTTGATCAGTCTGAACTGGTGGTGGCTATATGTGCCAAAGGGTGTGCCGAATACACCAGAAAGCAATTGGATGCATTGACTGATTTTGTAAGAAAACCTCAAATTGGCGCTAAAGGCTTGGTGTATTTGAAATGCAATCAAGACGGTACTTTCAAGTCGTCAGTGGATAAGTTTTATGCACAAGAGGATTTGAAACAATGGGCAGCAACAGCCGGTGCTGAGGCAGGAGATCTATTGTTGGTGTTATCAGGTGATACAGATCACACACGTAAAGCAATGAATGAATTGCGCCTAGAAATGGGCAACCAATTGGGATTAAGAGATGATGCAGTTTTCAAGCCACTTTGGGTAATTGATTTTCCACTGTTGGAATGGGACGAAGAAACAAAACGATTCCATGCGATGCACCATCCATTTACATCACTCAACAAAGAAGATTTTAAATTGCTAGATACTGATCCCGGAGCGGTGAAAGCCAA
>CAXBNB010000276.1:0-5977 GCA_963976505.1 uncultured Reichenbachiellaceae bacterium | reverse complement strand
AAAAACTAAATCAATTATGTCTAACCTCTGGTATTTTTCATGAGAGGCCTATTTACAGCAAGAGGAATATTGATAGAAAAGTGTGTGCCTCTTTGATTCACTGTCGTATCCACCTCCAAGTCCCCGTGAATAAGGTTAGTTCTGGATCGGATGTTTTTCCAGCCATTTCCTTTGCTCTCGGTAAGGTTAGAGAGATCAAAACCCATTCCATCGTCTTCGACCGTTAGGGTAACTTCCTCCTCATCCTTTGTCAATTGAATGGTAACCTTTTGGGCGTCACTGTATTTCATTATGTTGTTGACCCATTCCTGTACTATCCTGTAAATTGATATTTCCTTAAGTTCTGTCATCCTTTCGTTCATATCAAAAACGATCACTTCAACGATCAGTTTTTCTGAGGCATTCACTTTGTCTGCAAACTCTCTGAGTGATGGCTCAAGTCCAAATTTTACCAAACTTTGTGGCATCAGGTTGAAACATATATTTTTCAACTCTCCATACATCTCATTCAAAATAGAAATGGATTTGTCATAAATCGTGCTTCTTTTTTCTAAGTCATTTTGTTTCTCAATACTTTCCACATTGAGTTTTAGGATAGAAATAAGCTGACCAAATCCATCGTGCAAATCCGTAGCAAAGCGACTTCTTTCCTTTTCCTGGCTGTCAATTGCCGCATTCAATTGTAGTTCTTTGTTTTCAATGTCTTTTTGTTGTAGCCTGAGCAGCTGTTTCTTTTCCATTCGACTTTTCATCAACATGCCAATGACCACCGAAAGGAACAAACTAATTACCAGTCCAACAATGATTGCCAGATTTCTCCCATTGATCGCAGTTTGTTTGTCCAAAGCTATTTTCTGAGTTGCTATCTGATTTTCCTTCTTTTCTGTTTCATATTGGGTCTGTAGTTCGAAGATGTTTTTAGTTTTGGTTTCTTCAAACAACTCATTTTGTAAGTCAATATACTTTTCTTTAAAAATGTAGGCTGATTTGTATGACCCCCGGGCAAACTCAATTTGAGCATTGGCATTGTAAGCATCTTTCAGCATTTCTTTGGCCTCTATTTCATTGGCTAAATTTATGGCCGTTAACGCATATTCTGACGCTTGGGAGTACAACTTCAGTTTAAGAAGGAGAAATGCTAGGTTTTTGGCATTGTAGGCTGCTTCGTACTTGTTATCAAAAGAAATGTGCCTGTTGTAAGCTTCTGTGTAATACGACTTGGCTTCTTCTGTATTTCCAAGGCTGTCATAAGCAATACCGATATTGCCAAGAGAGTATGGGACGTACCTTAAATATCCCAATTTTTCATATCCGGAAATGGCATTCAACGAATTTTCTATAGACTCATGGTAAGCCCCAGTTTGCAGCATGACAGAACCTATGTTGCCAGAAGTAACTGTTATACCAAACTGGTGATCAAGTTTTTGATAGATCTCCAATGAACGTTGGTAATATTCCAGTACTTTCTTTGGCTCTTTTTGTTTTTTATAGACTATTCCGATATTTCCCAAAATATGCGCTTGCAGTCCCAATTGTGCAGTGGGTTCAGCAACCCGCAAGCCTAAAAAATAATATTTGAGCGCTTCCTGATAACTCCCTTTTTCGTCGTAAATGATTCCAATGTTATTGTACACCCTGGACAATTCTGAAGAATCATTTTTTGATAAATATATCCCTGCTGATTTATTTAGGATCTGTAATGCTGTATCGTATTCACCTTTTACACGATAGTTGTCGCCATTGCTGTTCAGTGATGCCGCTATCAATTGTTTGTTTCCTAATTTTTGAGCCAAGAGGTAAGCCTGCTGAGAATATGACAAGGCAGAATCTATATTGCTGTTTTTGTAGTTCCAGCTCAATTCATTCAAAACCACGATAGCTGTGGAGTCTGATGCCGACACCAATAAGTTTTGAAGGCTATCTATTACATTCTGTTGAGCATGAGTTTTATCTGTTTTTAGAAGAAATAAAAAGGAAAGAAAAGCAATTAGTAATATTCGCCTCATAAGTTGCACCATTGATAGAAAACAGTAGTAAATATAAAATACTAATTGTTAATGGATGATCTTATGAGGTCACTCTTATTTTTTAGTTTTTATATTGTCATACTCAGATGAAAAACTGAATCCATTTATCAATTGAATATTATGCTTTGAAATTAATATTTAACCTCTAACTTTGACCCATTATTAAGGGGTGCTCTATAAAACGGGCTGAGATTATACCCATTGAACCTGATTCGGGTAATGCCGGCGAAGGGAGGTATGGTAAAACTAAAAGGCAGGGACCGGCCCCTTGGATTCTGTCATGTTTAACCAAATTATTACAAATTTTTTTATGAAAAAGAATGTATTGCTGATGTCAGCTTTTGCGCTGTTGTCACATGGACTATTGGCGCAAACCAAACAACAGAACGACTCCATCAAAACGATTGGTTTAGAAGAGGTCATTGTATCCTCTACCCGTGCCGGTAATAAAACTCCGGTAGCTTATTCAAATTTGAACAAGGAAGAAATCGAGTCTAGAAATATAGGTCAGGACTTGCCTTATTTACTCAATTTCACTCCTTCCCTAGTCGCTACCTCGGATGCCGGTGCTGGCGCAGGTTATACAGGCATGCGCATACGTGGCAGTGATGCCTCTCGTGTAAACATTACCATCAACGGCATCCCTTTCAATGATCCTGAATCGCAAGGCTCGTTTTTGGTAAACGTCCCAGATCTCTCTTCATCGGTAAATTCTATCCAAGTTCAGCGCGGAATAGGTACATCTACGAATGGTTCTGGCGCTTTTGGAGCATCTGTCAACCTCGAAACCAGCGCTCCTTCACGGGACGCTTTCGCCGAAATAAATAATTCGGTTGGTTCGTTTGGCACCAGAAAACACAACGTTATTTTGAATTCCGGTTTGATAGATGACAAATGGTCATTTGAAGGTAGGCTTTCTAAAATAGCATCGGATGGTTTTGTGGACAGGTCAGCTTCTAACCTCAAATCATACTATTTGTCCGGATCTTACCTCGCCAATAAAACCACGATCAAGGCTTTGGCATTTGGAGGAAAAGAAATCACTCATCAAGCATGGTACGGTACACCGGAGGCCATATTGAATAATGATGCCGATGGCATAGAAGCCGTAATCGGAAACAACGGCGTAACAGATGAACAGGCCAACAACATGAGAAATGACGGTCGGACTTTCAACTGGTACACTTACGAAAATGAAGTGGACAACTACAGTCAAGACCATTATCAATTACACCTCAATCAGGAAATAAGTGACAACTGGTCGTTAAATCTATCAGGTCATTATACTTATGGGCGTGGGTATTTCGAGCAGTTTAAAAATGATGACGATTTTTCAGACTATGGTTTGGACAATATTACCATTGGATCAGAAACCATCGAATCATCAGACATTATTCGTAGAAGATGGTTGGACAATGATTTTTATGGGTTTACCTACGGTTTAAACTATAACACTTCAAAATTAAGAACTGTACTTGGTGGCGGATATCATTACTTTTCAGGAGACCATTTTGGAGAAATCATCTGGGCACAATTTGCTTCCAACATGAACCTTGGCGATCGGTACTATGACAATGTAGGTGTGAAAAAGGACTTCAACACTTTCCTCAAAGCCAATTACCAAATCAATGATAAATTCAATTTATTTGGAGACCTCCAGCTGAGAAAAGTAGATTACGGTACCGCTGGTATAGACAGTGATCAGAGAGCCATCGCTACTGGAAACAACTACAATTTTTTCAACCCAAAATTTGGCTTGACTTACCAGCTAAGTGACAATGCCAATTTGTACGGATCCTTTGCCATCAGCAATAGAGAGCCCGAAAGAAATGACTTTATTGACAATTCCTTTCTTCCAAAACATGAAAGCATGAGGGATCTTGAAATTGGTTACAAACGGAAAGCGGAAAACTATGCTGTAGAATTAAATTTTTACAACATGAGCTATGACAATCAACTGGTATTGACTGGAGCACTGAATGATGTCGGCAGTAATGTGAGAACCAATGTTGCCAAAAGTTACCGCAGGGGATTAGAGTTGAATGGAGGAATAAAATTGAGCGATCAGTTGGACTGGAATGCCAATGTAACTTTCAGTCAAAACAAGATTGAAAACTTCACAGAAGTGCTTTATGATTATGGAGCAGCATGGGATGAATACAATGCTGTAGAAAATGGGTACAAGGATTCTGATATCGCATTTTCTCCAAACGTTATAGCAGGTTCCAATTTCAGTTATTCCCCAATTGAGTCGTTTAAAATATCCTTGCTATCAAAATATGTCGGCAAGCAATACTTAGACAATACGTCCAACGTCAATAGAACAATTGATGCTTATTTTGTAAATCACCTTCAGTTTACATTCAATTTTAAAACCAAATTGATCAAAGACATAGGGTTGAATCTATTGGTGAACAATATTTTGGACTATCAATATGAATCCAATGGATATACCTTTGGGTACTCAGCAGGGTCAGAGTATGTTGTACGTGAAAATTACCTTTACCCTCAGGCCGGTAGAAATTTCTTGCTGGCATTGAAGTTAAGATTCTAATATAATTCAATCAGGTCTGGAAAGTCATAAATGACTTTCCAGACCTGATTTTTTAAAATAATTCTAAGTACTTTTCAAAATATTCTTTTCCAGAAATTGTTTCTTCATCTAAAGTGGAAAGTTGAGCATCTGGAAATGACAAGGAGAAAAAAGCAAAGGAAAAACGTTCGGAATTTCTGTTTTTGGAGAGCTTGACACGATGATTCAATGCTTTGATATTACCATCAGTAGCCAGTTCCATTAGATATCCAGAAAAACCAATAATGCGATCTGTTGGAGTCATGGTTTTCCATGAACCATCAGCAGTTTGATATTCCAAATCTCCATCTACTCCGAAAGGAAATATGGTGATCAATGATACATCTGGATGGGCTGAAAGTCTGGTATTTTCTGCTGCCGAGCAATCAAAATTGTTTTGCGCAGGGTAATAGTTGCATGAAACCATGTGGCCAATATCTTTATTAATATCAGCAATTTTTGCATGCGATAAGGTTGAAAGGATTGTTTGTTCTAGTTTTGAAATGAATCCCAAAAGCTCGTTCCATTCTTGCTCAAAAAAGGGAGCAAATTCTTTTGGAAATTTTTCCTTCGGAAAAAAGTTAGAGAAGACAAAGGTTTCCAACAAGTCATCATAAGCTTGATTGCTACTGTCTTTTTGACCATAATAGGAGTATCCGTCAAAAGCATAACCGTAGGATTTTTGAAGATGGTTTTTTCGATATGCTTCTTTTTGATTTAAAAACAAACGAAAACAATCCTTGAGCAATTGATTGGAAAATGCAGGTATATTGGTTTTAAAAATACCGTCCTCAATGGTGATTTGTATCTCTTCGGTGCTTAGATCCATGAAGCGAAATTAGAATAAACTTTGAACTCATTTAAATAAAATAACTTTTGACATTTGACCTAACCACAAATAACATTCTAGAAATATTAGGCATAAGCTTAAGTCTGGCTTACTCAGTAGGGTTGATGTTTCAAAAAAAATGGGGGTGGCCGCTCGGAATTTTAGGATCATTCATCAGCATTTTTCTTTTCATAGATGTAAAGCTGTATTCAGAAGCAATTTTATATGGCTTCTATGTTCTTTTTGGGTTTTATGGTTGGTACAATTGGTCCAAGGGAAAAGGACAATCAAACCTGCCAGTAATCATTAAAGGAGCAACATGGCATATTCTGTTTTTTGCTATCGGTATAGTAGGATCTCTTGGGTTGGGATACTTTTTTCAATCCACTACTGATGCCGAAAATTCGTTTGAAGATGCTTTTTCTACCGTTTTTAGTTTCATCGCTACTTACTTTGAAACGCAAAAAATATTATCCAGCTGGTTGTACTGGATTATTTTGAACGCATTCTCTGTTTATCTATACTCTATAAGAGGCTTGGAAATATATG
>CAXBNB010000275.1:0-6042 GCA_963976505.1 uncultured Reichenbachiellaceae bacterium | reverse complement strand
CTCTCATAAGTCCCAACGGAATGGGTATAAGAAGTTGTTCCAACTATTGAAAGATTATCATTGATCTTATAAATTCCTTTTAGGTTGATCAATGCATTGAGGTCTGTTGTATAGTTCCACTCTTCTAAAGCTTTGTAAACAGGATTCCACATATCTCCAAACTCATCAGATTCTTTACCTGATCCCCATCCGCCTATCTCTTGACCAGGTCTTACATTTGACGCGTCAAACTTTACAGGAAGTGAAGGAGGGTACTTATATGCTGGATACATTGTCACTGAAGTTCCTCCGCCTTCATTGTATAGTCTGTCTTTTGACCAGCTTAAACGGATATTTTCTTCAGTTGTAAATCGTTTAGATACTTTTTGAGTCGATTTAAGATTGATACCAAGTCTCTTATACCAGGTATTCAATGCTGTTCCTTCTTCGTTTCTATAATTTACACTGGCGTGAAAAGTACTGTTTTCATTTCCTCCACCAATTTGTAGGTTGTAATCATGAAAAGATGCTGTCCTAAACATTTCATCTTGCCAGTCTGTTCTTGTTTTATTGAAATATTCGTCAGTCCATGGATACGCAATAGGAATACCATCCATAGTATATCGTTCTCTTTTTAGCATGAAAATTTCCTCGCCGTTGGCTACAGGATATTTATTAATCAATTGATTTACACCAGTTGATACATTAAATCGAGTGGTTGTTTTCTGGTTGTATTTTCCACTTTTAGAGGTGATCAATACCACACCATTAGCAGCTCTAGTTCCATAAATTGCTCCAGAGGCGGCATCTTTCAATACCTCAACAGATTGAATCTCATAAGGAGAAATTTTGGACAATACATCAGCACTGATTATTACACCATCCAGAACTATCAAAGGTTCAGAATTATTTAATGTTCCAACACCTCTAATTCGAATATTTGGTGCCTTTCCTGGAGTTCCGTCATTGAGCATTTCTACACCTGTAGCACGTCCCTGTAAGGCCATTGCTACATTAGAAACCGGTGATCTTTCAATGTCTGAACCAGCTACTTGAGAAATGGATGACGTAAGGTCACTTTTCTTTTGAGTACCATAACCTATAACAACTACTTCCTCCAAAGTTTCTGCATCCACTTGCATTTGCAAATCAATAACGCTTCTTCCAGCAACTGAGATTTCCGCAGTGACATAACCGATAAACGAAACTGTAATTATTGCATCATCCGCAACACTAATTTTGTAGTCTCCATTGAGATCAGTAGTCGCACCATTAGTAGTTCCTTTTTGAACTACAGTTGCACCAGGTAGTCCCTGATTGTTTTCGTCAGTGATTCTTCCAGAAATTTCTACATCTTGTAAAAACTCCTCTTCGATGACTACAGCCTCATTTTTCAATGTAGCTACAAAAATATTTCCATTAACTCTTTTGAATTTTACATTCGCAGATTTAGAAACATCTCTTAATATATTAGCAACTGATTCATGTTTGGCTTGAGCAGTTATCCTATTTCTAAGCGGAATATTATTCCTCTCATAAGAAAAATTCAAGTTTGATTTTGAAGATATTTCATTCAAAACCTCCTTTAAGGTCGCATTTTCAAAATTTACATTAATGTAAATTTCTTCGATGGAACGCTGACGCTGAGCATTACTGTCATTAGCAATTAACAAGCTAACGAAAATACTTTGTAGTAATATGCCTTGTAATGTGATTTTCAACGTTTTAATTATTTGACGCTGTAATAATTTATACATAGTTTTACATGGTTTGTTTAAACATAGTTTTGCAAATTTCGGGCTCTTAAACTGAATTCTGTCTTCCAAACGCGTTCAGTTTAGGGGCTTTTTTTGATTAACTCGTATTGTTCCTCATAGTCGTTTTGGTTTATGTTTTTGTTATACTTACTCCGTCATTTGGTTTAATGAAGGATAATTACTTTTTGCTTCTCTAACTTATATTTCAATCCTGTCGAAAATCGAACACCTTCAAGGATATTCTCAAGACTTTGGTTTTTAAACTCTCCATTGAATGACTTAATTACAGGTTGATTTTCATATTCGAAATCAACATTAAACCACCTTCTTAATTCCTTCTCAATTTTGCTGAAATTGGCATTTTCAAACACCAATACATTATCCTTCCAACCAACATGGTTGATTAAATCAATTTCCTTGGCTTCATCAAAACCCTTATCGTTATGAAAATTAACAATTTGGCTAGGTAAAAGAATTACTTCCTTTTGCCCTTCATTGTCAGCAACCGCTACTTTACCTGTAGCTACCACCACACTGGACTTATGCTCATCTTCATAACTCCGAACATTAAAAGAAGTACCCAAAACTGTTGTTTGAATTTTATTAGTTTTCACCACAAAAGGATGTAGTGAATCTCTTTTCACTTCAAAAAAAGCTTCTCCTATTAATTCCACCATTCTGGAAGTTCTGAAGTTGGCGTGATACCTTAAGGTACTTTCAGCATTCAACTTTACAGTCGATCCATCTTCCAGAGAAACGACCAGCTTTTGACCTTTAGGGTTTGCCTTGACTATCCATTCGTCAGTGATAATTGTTGCTACTGGTTCAGGGTTGTGATTTATACTTTTATAAAAAACAGTAATCCCTGTAGCCAACACAACTACTGCAGCAGCTACCCATTTCATCCATTGATTAGATACTAAACTGTAAGTTTTCGAATTGTCTTCATTGTTATTGCCCTCTGAGACATTGTTATTAACTCTAAAAGCAGTTAGATGGGCTTTAATAGATTCAGCGAGGATTTCTTTCTCTTCTACTTTTAGGTTGTGTAGGATTTTCTTAGCCAATTCCATATTTCTGGAATTAACTTGATTGTTTTCTTCCGGATTATCGAAGGAAATAGAATTCGATTCGTCGGGATACAATACCGACCTTACGAAATTTTCATCGTCTAGGTAGTCTTCTACGGAACGTTCATTATGTGTCATCTACAGTATTCTTTTGCTCTCTATACTTGTATAGGCTCAGAAAAACAAAATGTACTGATGAAAACTACTTTTTTTTAAAAAATGCAGAAAATTATTATTGATGACACCAGAATAGTCTTCAATTTAGAAACACCGTCAAAGAGTAAATTCCTTGCTGATTGGTTTTTAATGGACATTATCTCTGAAATCTGTTCGAATTTTAGCCCAAGGTAAAATCTCAAATAAATTATTTCTCTTTGTCTATCAGAAAGTTTATTCAATGCCTTGATCAACCCTTCTGATTGTTCTACAGAAGTATCACTAAGTATAATTTCATGTTCGATTGAATATTCTACTTCGAAGTTATAGCGTTCGTTTATGGCATTTAGTGAACTGGTAGGATTGATTCTGTTAAGTTTTTTAATTATTTTTCTTTTGATTGACTTCAACAAATAGAACTTTATGGAATTCGCTTCTCCTAGGTTTTCTCTCTTGGCCCACAGTTCAGCAAAAAGTTCCTGTATACTATCTATTATAAAATCATGATCGTTGTGAATTTTCAGGCCGTAATTGTACATAGATGAAAACTGTTCCATATATATCTTATCAAGGGCCTTAGATTCCCCCTGCTTAAATTCTTCCCACAATTCCAAATCTTGAGATGCCTCTCCTGTCATTCAATCAAATATCTAAATCGGTGTTCGTTTCCAAAGAAACGACAAAATAATCAATCTTTATTAAAGCCTGATGACATAAATATAAAATTTAAATCCAGACACACAACTTTTAATATTCAATTAACATTGAATATATATTTGATTAATGCAAACACCAATCTAATGCAAAAAACCCGCTATAATCATTTTAAGTACACTTTGAAAAAAAATCCATACTGCAGGTCAAATTTTTATTGAACACCAGATCGGCTAAAGTAGCTCAAAACAGAAACTGCTTCAAAGGTATCAGTTGACTCGTTTAGGTAATTAAACTCCAAATCAACTTTAGAGCCTGTGACCTCTACAACCACATAACCGTATTTCTGTGCATGTTCTTGTGCCACTGGTACGTAGGGATCATTAAAACCATTGTATTCCGGTACTATATTCACACCAGCACCGGCAGTACCAACTACAAATTGGTGAACGTCATTTGAAAAATCTCCATCCCCGTCATCTATCCGTGCGTGTGCATATCCATGATCATGTCCACAAAAGTATGTTCTACCACCTGCAGCAGCTATACTTTCCCAAAAGCGATTTCGATAGGTTGAAAAATCTATTCCATAAGAGGAATCACCATGCATACAATCATTGTGTTGTACTTTAAACGCTGGTTCATGTGTAAAGACAAACAGGTGTTCTTTTTTGTTTTTTAGTTGCTCGTCCAGCCACGATTGATTTACCTTTCGACATGCATCTTTAGGATAGCTGCCATCTTCATTGGCAGCTGAATCTAAATTTGGAGTATATAAATCCAATCCAACTATCATGGCATTGTGATGTACAGCTGAAAACGTCACATTCTTTTCCCTTTCAGGCCCATTGTCAGGCATTGCATATTTGCCTGACATCACTTTGTCCCAAACCTTCTTGGTCTCAGGCCATATTGGTCTATGGTCGGGATGACTGGCATGATCTGGATTTCTTTGTGTGGCGGAATGATTTCCTCTTACGCAGTAAACAGGGATGTCTTTGGAATAAACAGGTTCCATTGTATTCCGAAATAATAGCAGCTCTTGTTCCAAGCGTTTTAATGCTCCCTCATCACCCAATGTCGTCCTATCTGCATGACCATAAACCAAGTCACCAGTGAAAAGCACAAATTCTATATCTTCCTTTGAAATAGCACGTGCTACTTTATCCAATATAACTTCGTTTACTCCACTGCCATCACTTCCACTGCGACAGTCCCCTGTCACTACAAATCGCCATGACCGATTCTCTTCCTCAATAGCGGATCCACTACTTTGTTCTTTCTTAGGTGTGCAAGAAAAAAACAATATTGAAATTAGGAAGAAATAGAGTATTGACTTCTGAATCATATTGAATTTGAGTTTGTAACAGTATATTTTACTTATCACTAAATAAACTATCGTTCAATGCGTTCAAAGCTTCTTTTTTATGTTTCGCATTGACAAGAAGAGTGACATTGTGCTTACTACCTCCAAATGATATCATTCTCAATGGAATTTCTCTCAACGAATCGAAAATAATAGAAGCTGTTCCCTTTTCGTCCGCTATAAAATTACCCACTACTGATATGATACACTGTTCCTTTTCTACATGTACATCTCCATATATTGACAATTCATCAACTATTTTATTGAGATTTTTACCATTGTCAATAGTCAACGAAACTGCCACTTCAGAAGTGGTAATCACATCTACCGAGGTTTCATATTTCTCAAATACTTCAAACAACCTTTTCAGAAAACCATAGGCCAGAAGCATTCTGGTTGATTTTATTTTGATAACTATAATACCATCTTTAGCAGCTACAGCCTTAATTCCAAACTCGGAAGTATCTTCGCTGATGTAAGTACCAATTGCAGCAGGATCCATCGTATTTTTTACCCTTACTGGAATGCTTTTACGCCTAGTCGGAAGCAAACAATATGGGTGTAAAATTTTAGCTCCAAAATATGCCAATTCACCAGCTTCTTCATAGGATAGCTTAGGAATACTCTTAGTATGCTCAACTATCCGTGGATCGTTATAATGCATACCGTCAATGTCAGTCCAAATTTGAAGTTCAGAGGCATCAATAGCTTCCGCCAGTAGTGATGCAGAATAATCACTGCCACCTCTTTGCAGGTTGTCAATCTCGCCTTTGCTATTTCTACAGATATACCCCTGCGCAATAAAGAGTTCCACACCAGAGTGCCTGGTCAATATCGTATCCAGCTCTAATTTACTAAACTCTAAATCAGGCTCGTTTTCAGCCGTCAAGCGCATAAACTCCAAAGAATCAAGCAACATCACATCTTTACCTTCCTCTTCTTGCTTTGTAGCAAATAATTTAGTTGAAAGCACCTCTCCTTGAGCCAAAACTATTTTCTCTTCCTTTTCAGAAAAATCAGAATCCACAATACCATTGAGAAGGTCAACAAATGCGATGTA
>CAXBNB010000274.1:0-6045 GCA_963976505.1 uncultured Reichenbachiellaceae bacterium | reverse complement strand
ATGCCGTAAAGGCAGCCCACGTACAAGAATTCACAGACAGGTTCGAGGATGGGCTCGACACTGTGATCGGTGAAAGAGGTGTGAAATTGTCTGGTGGACAGAGACAGAGACTAGCAATAGCACGGGCCATTCTTGCTGATCCGAGGATATTGATATTAGATGAAGCCACTTCAAATTTGGATACCGAAAGTGAGTCTTTCATTCAGGAAAGTTTGAAAGTATTGATGAAAGGTAGGACAACTTTTGTGATAGCGCACAGGTTGAGTACGATTAAGCAAGCCGATCAAATTTTAGTCATTGAAGGAGGCAAAATTGATGAACAGGGAAATCACGATGAACTGATTGCGAAACAAGGAAGGTATTATGATTTATATACCTATCAGGCAAGGATTTAGATCAATTATTATTTTTCAAACAATTCATACATATACACTCATTAGTTATCAATTGATTTATGTATAATAATCGCTAGAACCTAATACTATTGAAAAAATGACCACCAATCCCTACTTAATTGCCGCTATCCTACTTGTACTATTGGGATGTGAAACGAATAAAGACCTTCCTCAAGCTACCGCCCCAAGCACCAATGCAATCGGGCAGCCGGTCTATCAAGACAAGCCATACCTACAGGATTATGCTGTGAAGTATTATCTTTCGGACAATCAGCGAAGTATTAAACTCGAGGATATCTCCGCCAATCGAAACGGCAACATTCAAATTCTTACTAAGAAAGGGTTATTGGTACCGGAAAACGGAAGTCTATTCTATTCAGGAGTTTTAATACCCGATGTATCTTATTCTCCGTTGCTTCCTAAAAAAATCACTGACTTACTGACTTATAAAAACCACACCGTTTACCTCGACGACAAGCATATCTTTAGCAATGCTTGGGCAGGAAAAATTCAAATAGAACATGGTTTTCCAAAAGCCAAATACTTTGCCGCAGGAAAGGACTTTCATTTTCTGGTGTCTGATGGTCAAAACCTTGTTTACCTAGATAAAACCAGTAAAAAGTTATGGTCTGGTTCTTTCAGTGGTCTCAAACAAATCATTTATCAGGAAAGTAAAAACCGTTTTTTACTGGTCACGGATCAAAGTGTTTCTGAATTAGTTCCTGGTCAGGCCATAAAAGAACTCTACAATGGAAATATCTCTTGTGCTGCCCTTGGCAAAAATGGAAATGAGGTGGTTATTGGTACTTCCAATGGGTATTTGTTTTTATCTGAAAACAAACTGATTTCAAATGTCCCTTGGCCTGAGATTACTTGTATCAAAGAAATTGATGGTGCTTTATGGTTTGGTTCAACATGGGGTGCTTACAAACTGAACAAAGATGGCAAGTACAGC
This sequence comes from uncultured Reichenbachiellaceae bacterium, assembly GCA_963976505.1. Classification (GTDB taxonomy): domain Bacteria; phylum Bacteroidota; class Bacteroidia; order Cytophagales; family Cyclobacteriaceae; genus CAXBNB01. The sequence continues at coordinate 4,695 of CAXBNB010000274.1, read as the reverse complement.
TACTACTCCGGAGAGCGGTGGTTGCCTGACAACCATGTTGTAGGTCTTGAAAAAGGACCAGAAAACAGTATTTTGGTACTTACTAAAAAAGGATTAGGACAAATTCATTTTGAAAAAATGACCCTTGAAGCCAAGGCATTGTTTTATGAAAAACAAGTAAGAGAAAAGAATATCCGCTACGGATTCAACTGTAGCATAAGTAGCCTTCCTCAAAGCTATGCTTCCTCAAAAATGAGAGCACAACCCAGTGACAACCTATGGACATCCATGTACCTTGCAAGTCAATTATTTAGGTATAAGACCACAGGTGATGAAGAAGCAAAACTGAATGCGTATGAGGCATTTGAAGCCATGGAACGCTTGCACAACATCACCTCTATTGACGGCCTTTTTGCCAGAAGTTTTGAACGTGACTATAAAGTGATCAACACGAAAAAGGAAGGCTGGGAAAAGAAGGAATTGCTTTCTGGAAGTCCAGCTTTGATCTGGATGCCCGGAAGTGATCATGCCAACTGGACATGGCGCTCTACTGCCAGTAGTGACCAAGCTGTAGGGCAAATGTTTGCCCTCATATCTATTCTGGAACTTGTGGACGATCAAGACTGGAGGGACAGGGCTTTGAAGTGCCTAGATGACCTGATGGGCTATATTGTAGAGAATGACTATTACATTATAGATGTAGATGGCGAACCCACGCTCTGGGGCAAGTGGAATCCAGATTATGTCAATAGTTTTCCTATCAATGTCGGAGACAGGCGACTGAATTCATCCAACATTATCAGTTTCCTACAAGCAGCCTATAAATTTACCGGAAAAGAAAAATACAAAACCAGTGCTTACCAACTGATGGAAGAGCATGGCTATCTGGAAAACCTCACACGTCCAATAAGCACCATAAGTCCATCGGATGCAGACGAATGGAGTAAAACCTTGTCACATGAATGGAACCACTCCGATGATGAAATGTACTTTTTGGCCTATTGGGGATTGCACCCTTTTGCTTTTACTCCCGAACTACAAGCCCAGTACAAGACAAGTATAAAAGACCATTGGGAAGTGGAAAGACCTGAGAAAAATGCTTTGTGGAACTTGATCTATGGAATGACTACCGGAGCAACTGAATTTGATCTGGACGAGTCTGTCTGGTTTTTGAAAAATTATCCGATGGACTTACGAACATGGGGCATGCAAAATGCGCATCGTAAAGACATAGAGCTCATCCCAGACAACTTCAGAGGACAAACAACCAAAGAACTACTGCCACTTGGAGAAATGCCCCTGTACCGTCACAACGGCAACATTTATGACTTAGACAGAAATGGAAATGGACAAGCTCTGATTAGCGCAGGTGACACTTGGTTGCTGCCCTACTGGATGGGCCGCTATATGGGTGTGATCAGTGCGCCGATGCAGTAGTTAGAATAATTGATTTCTATACTGCAAACCATTCGTCTTCACTAAAGAAGAGCTATATAGATCAGGAATTTCATTGAACTAGTGGGTTATCATTTAGGCTTTTGGTAAAGTGACTTTGACAAGTCTTTACAATGATTTGATCTCTCAATTCCAATAATTAAGAAATTTTTACCGCTTTGATCAAAATCATGTACCATGCTATTATATTTCTTGATTCTTCAATTCAAAAATAAGTATGTTTGCATTCATAGTAAATGTAACATACTCATAATATGTCAAGAGGTAGATCAGAGCCAATAATGTTTGAAACTAACCCTAAATTGACAGTTAATCTGTACTTGGCTTTGACCAATAAAAGCTTGATATTTAAAGAAGCGTTTCATCAGCAAGCAGATGACTTTATGAAAAATAGTAATCAGGTTAAACTATTCAGCTAATATGAGATTTTCAGGACACGAATCGTTTCATTGTCGATCCCTTTGGTTAAAAAAAGGGTATGATCATCTTATTGCAGGCAATGAATTCAAAGATGAAGCCCCTATCCTACTCGGTGTAGGTAAAAATATGGTGGCTTCTATCCGATATTGGATTAAGTCATTTGGTTTAGTAGATACAGAGAAAGAAGAAATTAAACCAATAGCGGACAAGATATTTGGTGAAAATGGCTGGGATCCGTATTTAGAAGATGAAGGAACACTTTGGTTACTTCATTACTGGGTTGTCACTCAAGGGTACGCCTCAATTTTCAGTATTGTTTTTAATGAATTGAGAAAGCGTAAACCACTTTTCACAATCGATAACTTCATTGATCTAGTCAAAGAATTAGGTGATAAAACCAGTGAAAATTCTCTGAGAAAAGATTTTCAAGCACTGACAAGAACCTATGTATCAAAGGACAATAATAAGGACTTAGAAGATAGCTATTCAGGATTATTAACTGAACTCAATTTGGTCAATGAGCATAAATCGGGACTTGAGATAGAAGCTATTAAAAGACCTAATATTCCATTGCCCATTTTACTTCATTGCATTATGGATTCTTGCGATGAAAACAATTCTATAAGTTTTGAGACACTATACAGTCAAAATAATAGTGTAGGAACTGTATTTGCTTTAAGTCGTGAAGGGTTGAATGAATTACTGGAGAGTCTTAATGATGAATTTCCTGAAATAACCTATTCAAATGAGGCTGGCATTAGAGAGTTACAGTTCAAAAAATCAATAGATTCAATCAAAATATTGAAGAAATATTATGCGAACTAAATATTCACCTTCAGTAAACATCATAAGAGATGCAGAGTATGATTTAAATTATACCGTAACTCCCAATGCAAGGAAAATAGTTGAGCAAATAACTGATTTAGCTCAAAAAGGATTTCACTCTCTAAATATTATTGGTTCATATGGAACGGGTAAATCATCCTTTCTATGGGCTTTTGAGAAAAGCCTTACGAATGAAAATCAATTCTTTAATGTTGAAAAACTTAAATCCAAGAATTTAGAAATCATTAATCTAGTTGGTGAATTTGAATCATTCAAGTCATTACTGGCTGATAAACTTGCCTTATCAGAAACAGAAAGAAGCACCAATAATATTCTTCTAGAAGTAGCCACCAAATTGAAGAAAGACAAGCTACTTCTCTTAGTAGTGGATGAATTTGGTAAGCTTCTCGAATATGCGGTTAAAAATGATGTAGATGAGGAAATTTACTTTTTGCAACAACTAGCGGAGTTATTCAATGGATCTGATCACCATGGCCTATTTATAACAACTCTTCATCAAAGTTTTGAAGCATATGGTCACACAACTTTAAGTGATTCAGAAAGAAACGAATGGGTTAAGGTAAAAGGAAGGTTCAAAGATCTAACCTTTAATGAGCCAATTGAGCAATTGTTGCTATTGGCGGCAAACAACATCAATACCAAAAGCAGTTCTCGTAAGCCAATTGGTGAAGCTAAAAATATTCTTGAGTTGCAAAAGAATTTTCACATCACCAATCTTGACACTGATTTTGGTGAAGAAATATCTGAGAAATTATGGCCATTGGATGTGATTTCATCCTACTTGCTATGTGTTGCACTTCAACGGTATGGCCAAAATGAACGTTCACTTTTCACTTTTCTTGAATCAGAAATTGGTACTATTAATAAGCATCGTGATGAGTCAAATCATTTAGGTATTCCTGAGATTTACGATTATCTCTTTCATGAATTCTACTCCTATCTCAATTCAAAGTATAATACTGATTACACTATCTGGTCTATGATAATGCTTGCATTGGATAGGATTGATTCTGATTTTGAAGGTGGAAAAGGGGTAGCTGAAGATATCATTAAGGTGATTGGATTTGTGAATCTTTTTGGTCATCGTGGTGCGCACCTTGAGGATGATTTTTTAATAAAATATCTCTCTTATTTACACAGTCCCGAATCAATAAAATCTGCAATAGAGGAGCTTAGTAGAATCAAAGTATTAAGATTCAACAGGTTTAGCAAGTCCTACAAAATAACAGAAGGTACCGATCTCAACATTGAAAGCGAACTGATTCAAGTATCTGGAGAAATTGAAACCAAACTTGATATTGTTCATAAGCTTGAAGAGTATTTTGATTTTGCCGTTTTGAATGCAAAAGCAGTATCATATAAAACTGGTACTCCTCGATTTTTTCAATACAAGGTATCTGAAGAGCCGATATCTGAAAAAGATGAAAATGAATATCAAATAGATGGAATCATAAACCTTGTTTTCGATTCAAAACTCGATCATAATAAGCTTAAAGAAGTATCATCAACTACTGACGATTTTATCTATGCCTGCTTCTTAAATATTAAAGATATTCGAGATACGATTTATGAAATTGAAAAGACAAACCGTGTAATAAAGAAGTATGATGATGATAAAGTCGCAATTAAGGAACTTCAAAGTATCGTAAGTAGCCTTCAAAGTTTATTAAACCATCAAGTGCTAGATGCTCTATTTACCAATGATGTAGAATGGTACTATGCTGGTAAAAAGATTAAGATTTCTTCAAAGAAGATACTTTACAAAAAAATATCTGAGATATCTGAAAAGGTGTATCATGCTACCCCAATATTTAAAAATGAACTGATCAATCGTCATTTAATCTCTGGCAATATAGCTAACGCCAAGAAAATACTTTTTGACCATTTGGTCAACGGATATCACAATGACGACCTTGGGTTTTCTAAAGAACTCTTTCCTGCAGAAAAAACAATATACCTCACGCTACTTAAAAATACAGGAATCCATTATCAAGA
>CAXBNB010000273.1:0-6049 GCA_963976505.1 uncultured Reichenbachiellaceae bacterium | reverse complement strand
AATATCGATTGGAGTGTGTTCTTCTTGCCAGGGCATAATGGAAAGGGAGTGAAAAATGCGACAATGACAATTACTTCGGATGCTGTCAATAGTCCGCATGTAGTTGAAATCACAGCCAATGCAGTCTTCCCACCTATTCTATCTATAAGCAATACGAATATTATTATTGAGAACCTAGATAGGCTCACTACCATCGATACCACATTTGTAATCAGTAATATTGGCAATGAAACATTAAATATCAATTCGTATTCTTTTGGCTTGGTTTCTAGCACTACAGGGGAAATCGGCTTTGTAGATTATCCATCTTTCCCCATTGCACTAGAAGAAGGTGAAGAACTCCCAATTACTGTGAGATTTGCTCCTACAGCGTTAAATGATCTTTTCGCAGAGGTGAATATTGTGAGCAACAGTTCTACAGGAACCTTGCAAACGGTTAGTTTGCAGGCGAATATTTTGTATCCTGTTGCATTTATTTCCAATGAATTTGATCTCCCGTTGGATTCATTAAGGTTTGGCGGGGTTTCTACAGTTGCAATCAAAAAAGACACGCTACTTGTAGTAAACGAGGGAACTGGGGAGTTGGTGATTTCAAACATTAACCTTTCGGGGCTGATGTCTGTTGATTTTACATTTCCAGGAGTAGCTTATCCGATGGCAGTTGCAGCTGGAGCATCCTTAAAAATACCTGTCCAGTTTGATCCTGCAGTGTCACAAAGACGATTTGCTGCGCTGGTCATGGAGAGCAACAATGTCCCATCGGAATTGAAGGTAGGCCTTACTGGATACGGCACACAGCCACTACTGTCTTTTTCTAGTACAATTACTGCGGGTAGCGCAGCTCTAGGTGGGTCTTCGCAGGTGACAAAAGAACTTAAAAACGTCAGCGATGTACCTGTCAATATCTACTCCTACAATGTTACAGGGACTGATGCAGGATTGTTTGCTATATCAGGACTAGATACCCCTACTGTCCTAGAGCCTAATGAGGTGGTGGCGATCACCATTACTTTCAGTCCGGTAGCAAATGGTAATTTTTCTACGGAATTGGCAATAGTAAGTGATGCTGTGAACGGACCGATCACCTCCACCATTTCAGCGTTTGGTTTTTCTCAACCCGTATTCTTTGTAGAGAGCGATACATTTAACACAGTAAAAACGGATGTTGGTGCGTTTAGTATTGTAAAAATACCAATCGAAAATAGAGGAACTCTTGACCTTGAGTTGTTCTCAGCTTCATTGCAGGAGGGAAGCTCCGGCTTTAGTAACAACTCAAGCTCTTACGGTTTACCACGCACTATTGCGCCAGGAGAAGTCGATTCTCTTGAAGTTCGGTTCGCACCGAAAACTGGAGGAAAGCACTTTGGTTTTCTTAGTGTTCGCACCAACGACAACACGCTCTCTGAGGAAGATCCTAAAACCATTGCCCATCTGGTTTTGGTAGGAGCCGCAGCAGGTCCCATACCATCATTTTCTGTTACTGAATTGGATTTTGACTCTTCTTATGTTGATTTTGAGAAGACTTTATCTTTTGAATTGACGAATATTGGTGAAACTGACCTCAACATTGATTTTCTGTTTCCAGAAGCTGATTCCTTGTTTAATGTTTATTATGAGGGTTATCAAACCCCTCCTGTAGCCGGTTCATTTATTCCGATAGCCCTTTCACCCGGTGCTACTCAGAAAATCAATGTCGTCTTTATACCTACTAAGTTGGGAGAGGTCAATTCGACCATACAAGTAGCAATAAGGGATATAGCCAACCAAAGGTATTTTCAGAAATTTCCAGTGAAGGGGATAGGTGCAGAGCCACCAATTGTTAGAATCGGTGCACTTACTATCGAAGGGGATCGCTTTAGGCGATCAGGGCATCTCAAAACCCTCCTTGGAAATGTACACATTGGCGACCTACAACTTGGCGATGAAGTGCTTGTAAACCTGGCAGAAAATACAATTGCAGGAAATGGAGATGTATATGTAACGGATGTGCCGCCTAAAGGAGCACTAAACGGAGGAACAGTCTATTTGAGAAAGGATTATTTCAAGTACTATGTCAATGGAGTGGAGTCCACTTTGAGTCTCGATCCAGACGAAGAAAAAGGAAAGAGTATCTTCGAAATCATTGGCCTCAATTTGAAAATCAATGACCTTGTGATTACCGAGGAAGGCGTTCAGGCAGGTGGCCATTTTGCATTGCCAGAGGCGATATTTGGTCCTGATGCTGGCTTCAACATGGACAATGTCCTTATTTCTAAAGAAACAGGAACAGACATATCAGGTAAGTTTGCTATAGAGGCACCATTAACTGTTTTTGAGGTGTTCTCTTTAGAATCCGTAGAGTTTGAGTTTGATTCGTTCAACGATTGTTTCTCGGGAGCGGGTAGTATTTCTACTGAAGGAGGAGCTTTCGAATTATCTATAGCAGCGGGAGTTGTGTTAAAGAACGGCGGTCTGGATGGTGTTTCACTAGAAGTAGAAACCTTACCTGGCATTCCTTTAGGAAATACTGGCTTTGCCTTGGCAGGAGGAAATGGTGAGATTGCCGGGCTTCAGGTGCCTCCGGTATCCATCGAACTAGGAGTTGATATCGTGCCAGTGCCACCCGGGGCAAATAAGCTAGTCCGTTTCGACAATGTAGGCTTTAAGTACACTTTTGGGACGTCACTGACCGCCGGTGGCACACTATTGCTGTATGGTATGGACGTGGCGGAAGCCGGAATAGAAGGCAATGCGACGGGCATAAGTGCAGAAGCTTTCTTTGACCTATTGGGTATTTATACGGGAGATGTAGGGATAAGCGTACAACCATTTGGTGAAAAACTGAAAATTTCAGGACATGCAGGACTTGCAGTTCAAATCCCTGAAATCCCAGAAGAAGTGGCTGGTTTAGTTGCAAAAGCTATAAATGAGTTTTTGCCGATCAGTCTTGCTGAAGTGAGTACTTCTTTTGACGAAGAAAGGATAACCGGAACATTGGTCTATCCACCCATTCCATGTAAAATTTCAGCTACGATAACATTAGACGATAATGATAAAGCAAAATTTACGATAGGTTTAGAATTCACCCTGTTTAATAAGGATAACGGTAGAAATGGAGGACGTATGGGTCTCAAAGAGCTGCCTTATGCCATGAGGTATGAAAATAATCATACCCTGACCAATCAAGGTCATTTGGAAGGACAAAGTATTGTGATTAATAGTAGAATAAACCCACAAGGTCGAACGCTTAATGTGGAGAATACAGAGTTTCCTTTTAGTTTGAATGGTAGTAAGGAAACTGTAATTATTCGAGTGGAAGGTGTGGATGAAGTACCTTCTTTCAGTGTGGTGCTGCCTACAGGTCAAGAAGTCAATGCAGAAAATGCACTGGGTATGGGCTATTTATATACTGAGTATCAAGAAGCAAATCAAGCCTATATTATTTTAGTGAATACACTTCCAGGTGATTACATGATCAAAATTGAAGGTAGCGGTGAATTTGAGATTGATATTGCAGGAGCTGAGTTTGGTCCTACATTTTCTTTCAAAGATATCAACCATGACGAATCCATAAATAATGTAGAGATCAACTGGGAAGACGAAGATTTGGATTCAGATGCCAAAGTTTCCTTCTTTTATGATACCGACCAAGAGGGCGGTGATGGACAGATTATCGCAGCTGAGCTTTCTGAAGACGATGAAACAGATCAGTACAACTGGGATGTATCTAATGTGAACAATGGGACTTATTATGTGTACGGTGTGATTAATAATGGTGTGAACGAACCTACCCTTGTTTATGCAGCAGAACCTATTGTCATTAATAAGGCTTCAGCGATAGAAGCCCCTATACTCCAAACAGCTACTCTAGTTGGTGAAAATGTTGACTTGAGTTGGTCAACTATGCCTAGTGTACATCATTACTTGGTCTACCATGCTGTAGAGAAAGCTGTGACATTGAAGAGTCAAGTCTTAAATGCAGGGCGTAAGGTCAATTATTCGATTCCTAATTTGAAGCCAGGAAGAAACTATCAGTTTGCAGTTGTTGCAGTTGATTCAAATCGTGTTCAATCTAATTTTTCAAATACATTGGATCTGTCGTTTGTGAGTGAAACAATCAACAATGTACCTATGATCGATGCTTCAAGCTTGCCGGATCATGTAAACGTTGGGCAAACGTATGAAGCCACTGTTTTGGCTACTGATGATGATGCAGAGGATGTCTTGACCTACTCGCTTACAACTTTTCCTGAAGGAATGGTGATGGTCGGCAATGAAATTTTATGGACTCCAAGTGAGAGTCAAGTTGGTGTGAAAAGGGTCGCGTTAAAAGTAGAAGACTCTAGTTTGGCAGGTGATTCGATTAGTTTCAGTATCACTGTTACAGATGAAAGAAGTTCGACTGCTTCAATTTTATTCAACAAAACAAAATTCACAGGGTTGAATGCCACTGTCAAGGTATCGCTAAGAGATCCAGGTTTGAATGTGTCTTCAGCAGCTGTGGAAAACCAGCAGGTAAGTGTTTTTTCAAGTTCCGATCCTACAGGAACGTCCATAATGTTGACCGAAACGGGTGCCAATTCTGGAATTTTTATAGGTTCATTTGGGTTTAATGATGCGTCAAGTATTAGTGGATTGGTAGGAGTATCAACTGCTGATAGTATATTCGTAAGCTACCATGATGCCTTTCCTAACGAAGAAGTGATACGATTTGTGTTATTTGAAAGGTCTGAGATAGCCAATAAATATCCGTCTTCAATTGCCATCAATAATACCATTATGAGTAGAGGACTTAAATTTGGAGACCTTATTGGGGTACTTTCTACAGAAGATACAGACGACAATACCCATACTTATTCTTTGGTAAACGGAGTAGGTAGCGACCATAATGATTTGTTTAAAATAGACGGTCAGGCCCTTGTGTTGAACGCTTCTTTGGATGGTGTGGATGAAAACGAGTATGGCGTAAGGGTTCGTACAACAGACACAAAGAATGGTTTTTATGAACAGACGTTCACTTTGATCAGGGATGAGATTTTGAGTTTGACAGAGAACGTGTTTTTCAATCAGATTACCTTATACCCTAATCCTACTTCAAGAAAAGTATATGTGAATGTGGGTCAAATTGATCAAGGATCAATTACCATGACTATTCTTTCTTTTGAAGGTAAGAGCCTCAAATCAGAGGTTTTTGATAAAAAATGGAACGATTCAAAAATATCAATGAATGTTGCAGATTTGCCTTCAGGCATTTACTTCGTGCAAATTAAGCAATTTGATCAGGTGGTCAACAAGCGGTTGATCAAAGAGTAGGTTCATGCTGAAAAGCCTTCATGGCATTTGGCTATACCACTTTTCCGTTGGAAAATTAAAAAAGGGACTACAACTGTAGTTCCTTTTTTTGTGTAAAACGATTACCATTTATAGGCGGCTTTATTTGTACCTGTCAAACCCATTTGTCGAATGAAAAATAAATGATCAAGGGGATCAAATCCCTATAACTAGGATACCATTTGTACTGTAATGCCAACAGATCAGTTAAAATCGAATAGTTTTAGCATCAGAAGTTTATGTTCTGCTAGTCAGATCATTTTTTGAATGCTTCTGAATACAATTTACTATTAGAAAAGATTAACGCATGAAGCGAATACTGTTGCTGATTTTAGGGATGTCTGTTTTTTTTATCGAGATATCCGCTCAATTGCCAATTGATAAAAAAGCCTCTAAAAAAACGAAGCATCTGTTATCTAATTTAAATACCATAGCTGGTCGTGGTTTTATGTTTGGTCATCAGGATGATCAGGCGTACGGTGTGGGCTGGAAGGATGAAAACGGTAGGTCAGATGTACTCGAAACCTCTGGGAGCTATCCGGCAGTTCATGGATGGGATGTAGGCAGTAGGCTCAGTTCAGATAAAAATATTGACAATATTCACTTCTCTAAAATGAAGGGGTGGATTAAAAAGGCTTACAAACGAGGAGGGGTCAATTCATTTTCATGGCATATTGACAACTTGACCACCGGGGGCAATAGTTGGGACAAAACCAGTTCCGTAAGTGATATTTTGCCT
>CAXBNB010000272.1:0-6075 GCA_963976505.1 uncultured Reichenbachiellaceae bacterium | reverse complement strand
TAATCTTACAGGAATGCTAGCTAAAATCAAACCAGCTGTTAATGCAGTTTCAGAACCAACAGATAGTAGTTTGCGAAACTCTTCGAATAAAAATTTTGTAGATAACGTTTCTGCAAAAAATGTAGAATTGACTATTGCCAATATATTGAAGGAAAGCCCTGTTTTGGCTGAAATGCAAAAAAATAACGAAATAAAAATTGTTGGTGCTATGTATGATATTAATACAGGAGCAGTAGGTTTTTATGAATAAATCCAAGGTTTAGGGTTCATATAAAAATCATATAATAAAAATAAAATAGGATTAGCAGCATTAATCACTTGGTTAATGCTGTTTTTTTTTGATAAAGCTCAAGCAAATGATATAGGGGATTTCTTAATTTATTTTGGGAGCAAAAAACAAAGCAAAAGTGGAATATTCTTTTGGAGTCAAAATCAACCTTTAGACCCCTTGAGTAGCTCGACTGACGACAGTCTGAAATCAGATGATAGAAAAATTTTCTAATACATATGCTTTGAACTTTTATCTCCAATTTAGACCACTAAACCAGTTATTTGCTACCTTAGCTTCGCTATGGTAGATGTTGGATTGTTTTTTTCACTTTAAAAATATTATAATGAAATCAGCTAAATACCTAATGCTGTTGGCAATTACCTTGGTCTTTGCCAACTGTGAAAACAAACAAGTAAAAGAAGTGAAAGTGGATGAAATTGCTGCTTCCAATAGGGAATTTTACCAACTTAAAATCTATACATTCGATACCGAAGAACAAGTAGCCGTTACAGATCAATACCTTAAGGAAGCATACATTCCAGCAGTAAAAAAACTTGGAATAGAATCAGTAGGCGTATTTAAACAAAGGCTTACTGAGGCAGATACATTGTTGAAAACATTCGTATTGATACCCTTCAATTCAATGGATAAGTTTTTAAAAATAGAAGGAGCATTGGAGAAGGATCAAGCTTACCAGTCTGCTGGAAGCGCCTACATCAATGCCACTTACGATCAAGCTCCATATCAGCGTTTCGAATCCATCATCATTAAAGCTTTTGAAAAAATGCCAATGATGCAAGCTTCGACAGTAGAAGGAGAAAGATCAGACAGAATATATGAGTTGCGCAGTTATGAGTCTGCTACTGAGAAGATCTACAAAAATAAAGTCGATATGTTCAATGCAGGAGGTGAAGTGAAGTTGTTTGATCGTTTGGGATTCAATGCGGTTTTCTACGGTGAAGTGATTTCAGGAGCAAAGATGCCCAACCTGATGTACATGACTACCTTTTCTAATCAAGTGAAAAGAGATTCTCTTTGGAAAGAGTTTTCTAATGCACCAGAATGGCAAGTATTGAAAGCAAAACCCAATTACCAAAACAATGTCTCTCATATCGACAAAATGTTCTTATATCCTACAGCGTATTCAGATTATTAAACATTTAAGGATTTGCTTAAGAAGAAATGATTGAAGCGGTAATTTTCGACATGGATGGTGTGTTGATCGATTCTGAACCAATTTGGCAGAAGGCAGAAAGAGAAGTCTTTGGAGCATTGGGTGTAAAGATCAGTGACAAAGAAGCCGAAACAACAGCTTCCCTGACAACAGTTGATGTTACCAAGTATTGGTATGCCCACCAACCTTGGACTGGAAAGAGTCTGGATGAAGTGGAGAATGAAGTGATTGATTTCGTGGAAAACTCTGTAGCGAAGGAAGGGCAACCTATGGATGGCCTGATAGAGTTGTTGGAGCTATTCACTCAAAAGGGCTTTAAAATTGGATTGTCAACCAATTCTCCACGTAGAATTATCCCAACTATATTGGATAAAATAGGAGTAAGGGATTATTTTCATTCTATATCTTCGTCAGAAGATGAGCTGAATGCAAAGCCTGATCCTGCTGTGTATTTATCTACAGCCAGAAAGCTTAAGGTTTCTCCTACAAATTGTTTGGTTTTTGAAGATTCTGATGTTGGACTCACCGCTGCAAAAAATGCGAATATGAAAGCGGTGGCGTTGCTTCCAATAGACAAATTCAATAATGAAGAATTCGCCATGGCGGATTTGAAAATCAGCAAATTGTCAGACTTCTCGGAAAAACACCTGACTCTTTTAAACCAAATAGTGCATTAGCAATCAAAGAACGAAAAGTATCATGAAGAAGCAGTTAATTATGTTTTTTGTATTGCTTGGGTTTTTGGCTTGTGGTAAGGATGATGAACTTCCCGAACAACCCATCGATGACAATGAAATTTACTTTCCACCCGCCACCACTACTGTCTGGAATACAATTACTCCGGAAAGCCTAAACTGGAATGCTTCAGCAATCAATGAATTATACGATTTTCATTCCGAGAACAATTCCAGGGCATTTATAGTATTGAAGAATGGTGAGATTGTGATTGAGAAGTATTGGGGTAAGAATATCACTAATACTTCTTCTTTTGACCAAAACACCAATTGGTATTGGGCATCAGCAGGAAAGTCACTCACGGCATTTTTAGTTGGTCTGGCACAGCAAGAAGGGTTGATTGGTATTGAGGATAAGACTTCAGATTATTTGGGAAGCAACTGGTCAAGCCTTTCCTTGGAAAAGGAAAATCTTATCAAAGTGAAGCATCAACTTACCATGACTTCCGGACTTGATTACAACGTTTCTGATTTGGACTGTACAGATGAGGATTGTCTCCAATACAAGGATGATCCCGGAAATCAATGGTTTTATCACAATGCCCCATATACTTTGTTGGAAAAGGTGGTGAGCAATGCCGCAGGAGTGACTTACAATAAGTTTACAGACGATAGATTGGAGAGCAAAATAGGAATGGCTGGTACATGGATCGCCAGTGGCGACAACAATGTGTATTGGAGTACAGCGAGAGCTGCAGCCAGGTTTGGGTTGCTGATTTTAAACAAAGGAAAATGGGAGTACAGTCAGATCCTGACCAATACGGATTATTTTAAAGCCATGGTCAATTCATCTCAAGACCTTAACCCGTCGTATGGTTATTTGTGGTGGTTGAATGGAAAAAAAACGATTACCTATCCTGGCTTATCTACTTCTTTCAACACTTCACTTGCTCCAAATGCTCCGGAAGATCTGTTTGCTGCTATGGGAAAAAATGGGCAGTTTATAGACATTGTGCCAAGTGAAAACCTGGTAGTAATCAGATTTGGAGAGTCTCCTGATGGCTCCCTTGTGCCAGTGGGATTTCATGATGAGATGTGGCAAAAGCTAGAGGCAGTGAGGAATCCAGATTAACTTTTTGTCTCAAAATTATGGCAAACGAATTTGAAAATTCTGACTATCCCCAGACCCCTGCCTCGCAGGGCAGGCGGGTGTTCTGGGGTCTGTTTGGGTTCGCTGTGACATTAAAAGATACAGCAACAGATGCGGTAAGGGGTGTGTTTTTAAATACGTTTGCCCTGACCTTAAAATACCTTTATAACCAGAATAAAAAAAATGTTATTTTTGATAACATGGAATCACAAAAAAGCAATTTATTTATTCTACTCTTTCTAATCGTTTTATCATCATGCACTACCAAACAAACACCGGTAGATGCCCAAGGAAGGCCACTGATCATCAGGTCAGGAACCATTGATGTGGACTTGGTAGAAACTACTCCAATAGTGTTTAATGGCAAGGTTTACCGTTATGAATATGTCAGGAAAGGATACTGGGGAAACGATACCGGTGATTCTTATTTTCGGTTTGTAGATACTGAAACAGGAAAACCAACCAAATCATTTGCCAAAGGGTTTCATTTAGGCAGTGCCTATGTACATGACGAAACGGTCTATGTTACTGGGGTAGATGTTTGGGATGGTGAACAAATCCATGTTTTTGCTTCAAAGGATTTGGAAGATTGGGACCATTGGTTGGCTTTCGAACTTCCCGGATTTGGGATTTTCAATACTTCAATGACTCGTGATGAAGAGGGTTTTGTATTGATGTTTGAAATAGGCAAGCCCGAAGACAGGGCTGGCGAACGTTTCACAGCCAACTTTGCAAAATCAAAGGACATGAAACAATGGGAGGTGTTGTCATCGAACCACAACTACTCAAAAGACCGTTATACAGCGCCACATTGTTTGCGGTACCACAAGGGCTATTATTATAATTTTTACCTAGAGGCACACGATGGGTATGAAATGAGGGTAGTGAGGTCAAAGGACTTGATACAATGGGAAACAAGCCCATTAAATTCTGTCTTGAAGGCGTCCGAAGAAGACAAGCAGATTGCCAATAATAGTCTGTCAAAGAAATTGCAGAAAGAAATAGCCAATGCGAAAAACATCAACAACTCAGACTTAGATTTTTGTGAATTCAATGGAAAGTTGGTGATCAATTATTCTTGGGGAAACCAACGTGGAGAAGAGTTTTTGGCCGAAGCGTATTACCAGGGAACAATGGCGCAATTCCTTGAGGGGTGGTTTCCTACTGGAGAGTAGTCTTTTTAAAGTGAACAGAATTTGCGGCTAATTTCAAATGATCTTCCATCAAATCGGCTATCCATTCATGAATGTGTTTTTAGAGTGATGGTTTTGGAGAGTGAAGCTGTTGATCTGAGGTTGTAGTAAAGTTCAGTGCAATGAAAAAAGTAGATGAAAATGAAATTTGTCCTTGTGGGAGTCAAAAGACATATGGACAGTGTTGCTGGAACAAGGACTTTGAATTTCATATTAACGATTCTGGAGAAATTAATAAGGCAATCAGAATAAACAATGAATTTAAGGAATATGTTGATGAGCAACTTCAAACATATCGAGAAATCTTTAATAGGGATCCACTTCCTGAAGAACCGATTTATCTGTGGAGCTTAGTTTACTCTGATGAGGATTATGATGACAATATTGAAGAACATCTAATTCGAGAAGGATTTGACGCGTCTTTTATTTATGCACATAAAAAAACCAGATTAACTGTAAATGAAGAAAGAAAAGGCCTTTTTACAACTGAAGAGCTATTTGAGTGGGATCAAGCTATCAAAGAATATGAAAATGGATTAAAGAGCAAGGATGAACCCATTAGAAAAATACATAAAATTCAATATTATCTTGAACAGCTTGATTTTCATATTGAACAGCTTTTATATCAATATCACCTTTTGATGCATCACCAAAATCAAAACTTATCACAAATCAACTTTAAGGATAAGATAGCTCCTAAAAATCTATTGAATTTCATAATAACTAAAAACTTAAAGACTATAAAAGCAATATTAAAGTTGCATGAAGCCGGTTTTGGAACTGATTGCTTAAATCTTATTAGATCTCAATTAGAGAATTACAAAGAGTTAATTGGACTTAAATATAGTGAACAGGAATTTATCAGGGTTGCCACTGCACGAATAGGGTTAAAATGGGGGACGCATGAATATTGTAAAAATTCGAATGGCAAAACTGATTTTAGAAGAATAGTAGAAAAGTTAAGTGGTGAAACAACAAAGCTTCAAGGCGGTCATGTAACAATGGAGAATAGTCCTTACGATGAGGATATAGTTATATATCAAAAATTGCAAGATCTATTTTCGACATTTGTCCATACAGACGCTACAAGTGTGTCACACTTTCTAGATGATCAATTAGAAGAATTCTCCAGTTTAAAAAGGAGTTTCAAACTAGAGATACCGTATTATCTTATGCTCATCAATACGCTTATTGTAAGTGAATTGATAAACAGTGATTACATTTCAAAAAGGTCTTCTTTGGATTTACAAGTTTTGATTGATCGAGTTGTGCCAATTTTCAAACTGCTTTTCGAAGCAACCTCTAAGCATCCAGAGTTTTCTGAGATAATAGCAAATGAAGAAATGAGCAGAATACTAAGGATTAAACATTGTTGATCTGATAGAAAAGAATTTTCAAGAGGCTTATGTTGTTAAAATCTTCTAATCTTGTGAATCAGGCTCCAGAGTATATGTATTGAAATTCCCATGAAAACCACACATTAACCAGTCATGTAAAATCAAAAGTTTTTATTGCAATAGTTTTTCGTTGGCTAGAAATTTGTTCAACATTGAATTTTTAAAATTTAAAAGCCAGCAGATGAGAAAAAACAAACATTTTCTAACAAGGATTGT
>CAXBNB010000271.1:0-6080 GCA_963976505.1 uncultured Reichenbachiellaceae bacterium | reverse complement strand
TCTGCAATCAAACCGCCTGAAAGCCCAAGTGCCAGGCACAAGCCAGCGATACTCACTACAGTATCTCCTGCTCCAGATACATCTGCGATTTTTCTCAAGTGAGCTGGAATAATATGGCTTTTAGAATCCCCCTTGATATAAATTCCTTTTTCTGAAAGGGTAATCATCACATTTCTGTGACCAGACTTTTCCATAAAAGGCTCTATGATTTTATCTAGCGATTCGTGAGAGTTTGGGTCAACTTCAATTTTCAAACCTTCATTAAGCTCTTTTAGATTTGGTTTGAATAGCGTGGCATTATTGTAATGCTTAAAGTTTTTCTTTTTAGGGTCAACTATGGTCGGTTTTCCCTGATCATTTGCCAACTTGATCGTTTCAGCAATTACCCGCTTGTTAAGAGTCCCCTTGTCATAATCTTCAAAAATGACCAAATCAACTTCCTTCAACAAATTGGTAATATGGCCAATGAGGGATTTTTCTTCAATTGTATTTAATGAATTGTCAGATTCCTCATCAATTCTGAGCATTTGCTGAGAACCAGCCAATACTCGGTGTTTTATAGTTGTAATTCTATTTCCGCTTTGAATTATTCCCTTGGATGAAATGTTTTGATTTTGCAAAAGGGCAATAAAGTTTTTTCCATCTTCATCATCACCAATCACCGAACAAAGTATAGGTTCGGCACCTAGTGCTTGTATATTGAGGGCAACATTAGCTGCCCCCCCTAGTCTTTTTTCTTTTCTTCTGACCCGGACAATAGGCACGGGAGCTTCAGGAGATATTCTTTCTGCAGAGCCATAGATATATGCGTCGATCATCACATCACCGATAATCAACACCTTTAATTTCTTAAAAGCTTCAAATATCTCTTCTATAGAATTATATGTCATTAATTAAATGTTGAAAGCGCATCAGTAATCCTAGTGACTGCTTTTCTCAAATTTTCTTCTGAAGCTGCATATGACAATCTGATACAATTTGGATCTCCGAATGCTTCTCCTGTCACCAAAGACACGTGTGCTTTTTCTAATAAATACAAGCAAAGATCAGAGGCATTATTGATAGTCGTTTCACCATTTGACTTTCCAAAATAAAAACTTACATCAGGAAAGAAATAAAATGCTCCAGCTGGCATATTTGTTTTAAATCCTGGAACCTCGTTGAGCAGACCATGAACCAAATCTCTTCGTCTTCTATATTCTTTGGTCATCTCTTGAGTAGGCCCTAGATCTGTAGTTAGTGCCGTCAAGGTTGCACGTTGTGCAATAGAGCAGTTCGCTGAAGTCAATTGACCTTGAATTTTATTACAAGCTTTGGCCACCCATGTAGGCGCTCCTATGTATCCAACTCTCCATCCTGTCATAGCAAATCCTTTTGCCATTCCGTTGATGGTAATGGTTCTATCTATCATTCCTGGTACGGCACCTATACTTGCATGGGCGCCTGAGTAATTGATGTGCTCATAAATCTCATCAGACATTACCATCAGTCCTTCATGTGCCAATACTACTTCGGCTATCTTTTCCAGCTCTTCCTTGGTAAATACCGACCCTGTAGGGTTACAAGGTGACGAGAAAATTATGGCTTTAGTTTTAGGCGTAATCGCATCTTTCAACTGCTGAGCCGTTGCTTTGAAATCATCCTCAATTGATCCCTTGATCAAAACTGGCGTTCCTTCTGCCAATTCGATCGCAGCGGTATAGCTTACCCAATAAGGAGAAAAGACAATTACTTCATCTCCCGGGTTAATCAGTGACAACATCACATTGATGATCGATTGCTTCGCTCCATTGGATACTACAATCTGATCTGGTGTATAATCTAGGTTATTTTCTTTTTGAAACTTATCACATATCGCTTTTCTCAAATCCAAATAACCATTCACAGGAGGATAAGCGAAATATTTATTTTCATCAATTGCAGCTTTCGCTCCTTCTTGAATGTGTTTTGGCGTTTTGAAATCAGGTTCTCCTAAGCTCAAGCTTATGACATCAATACCATTTTCCTTGAATTCTCGTGCTTTAGCAGCCATTGCCAGAGTTGCAGACTCTGACATGTTCTTAATCCTGTTTGATAAGTTTTCCATTTAAATATAGTTTTGAGCCGCAAAATTAAGAACTTAGCTCAATTTGTCTAAATTATTTAATAATTAATAATGTGACATATTCCAACCGGTTGCGTCAATACATTGTCATAGTACATGTTAAATTTATAATATTAGGATTAATACTTTGAACTTATGAAAAACTACAAAATCACTATTATTACCCTAACTCTATTGCTTCATTCGTTTTTCTCCTTTTCTCAGGAAAGTAAAAACTTTTCATGGACAGGATATTTGGATGCTTATTACGCCTATGATTTTAATAAGCCAGTGAGTCAGGATCGTCAATATTCTAATATGGCTGCCAGACACAATGAGTTCAATATTAATCAAGCCTATTTTTTAGGGTCATTCGAAAATGAGAAAATTAGAAGTGAAATAGGTTTGCAAATTGGTACTTATGCAGACTTTAACTATGCGGCCGAACCTTCCGATTTTTACAGGTTGATATATAAAGCCTATGCCGGGGTAAAACTTTCGGATGGCGTATGGCTGGATGTAGGTGTATTTCCCGGACATACCGGATATGAGTCTGTAGAGTCTCTGAGCAATGAAATATATACCAGGGCATTGTCCACAGAATATACCCCTTACTATGAAACCGGAGCAAGATTGACAGCTGAACTTTCTGAAAAAATCACACTCACCGGTGTAATATTGAACGGTTGGCAAAACATTGGTGAGACCAATAAATCAAAGGCCTTTGGAATGAATATCAATTTCAAGCCCAGTAATGTTATTGAATTGAACTATGGCAACTATTTCGGAGATGAGGGCACCAGGTTTACCAGTTCGAAATATAGGGTTTACAATCATTTTTATTTCAGACATCAAACAACCGAAAAGTTTCACTACATGGTCAGTTTTGACTATGGTACGCAAGAGCCCATTCCTTCCAATCAAACAGAATCGTTTTATTTTCTTACTTTGATTTCTCAATATCAGGTATCTGATAAATTCAGCGTTGCATTTCGCTTCGAGCAAGTGGATGACAGCCATCAAATAGTAATCCCAACAAATTTGGCTAATGGGTTCAGCGGTCAGGTTTATGCCATCAATTTCAACTACCACATTTCGGAAAATGCGATGTTTAGAATAGAAGGAAAATTTTACGACACTAAAAATATAATATTTACCGAAGGTCCGGAGAACAAATCGGGCAATGAATTAATTGTTGGCTCTCTGGCTGTGAGGTTTTAAGGTTCTAGGACTTTCAATTAAATTTTTCATTGCTAAATTACACTTCTAAAAAAACATATATTATGGCAACTATAACACTTAAAGGAAATACCATACACACTATCGGCGACTTACCTTCAGTAGGGTCAAAAGCACCAGGTTTTGAATTGGTAAAATCTGATCTGTCTAAATCATCTTTGAATGATTACGCTGGATCTAAAGTTATCCTCAATATTTTTCCAAGTATCGATACAGGGACATGCGCTACTTCTGTTCGCAAATTCAATCAGGAAGCATCCAATTTGGACAATGTAAAGGTGCTTTGCATCTCTAGAGATTTGCCATTTGCACACGGACGTTTTTGTGGTGCAGAAGGAATCGAAAATGTGATTACATTGTCAGATTTTGTTGATGGCTCATTCGGTAAATCATACAATTTGCTGTTTGCAGATGGCCCATTAGCAGGCTTGGATTCTAGAGCGGTGATCGTACTAGATGAAAATCAGAATATTATCTATACCGAACAAGTAGCAGAAACTACCGAAGAACCTAACTATGAAGCAGCCCTTGCTTCATTGAAGTAATATTTTAAAACACTTTGCTGGTTCTAGCCATCAGCAAAGTGTTTTTCACTCTGCTAATTATCCTTTCTATTATCAGGACAAACGCATTTAAAATTTCTACGCTCCGCAGATTCCTGCCTCGCCGGCAGGCGGGTGTTCTGGGGTCTGTTAGAGTTGACTGCAATTTCAAGGGATACCGTAACTGGTACGGTAAGGAGGTTTTTGTTTTTAAATGCGTTTGCCCTGTTTCTATTAATTAGTTAATTTGTTTGTAATAGGATTTTATCCTATTTTGTACGGTTTTAGTAGAGCTATAAACTATTCAAATGACTGAAAATAATCCCTATGTATTGAATTCCGATTCAATACAAGAACCTCCTGTTTCATTAATCGACAAACTTAAATACCTCGGGCCCGGTTTTATCCTTTCTGCTTCTATTGTTGGATCTGGTGAGTTAATTGCCACTACAAGCCTTGGTGCAAAAGCTGGTTTCGTTACTTTTTGGGTGATTATAGTAAGCTGCCTTGTAAAAGTTGCCATCCAAGTTGAGTTTGGTAAGTATGCTATTTACTCTGGTGAAACCACCATGAAAGCATTCAACCGTCTGCCTGGTCTGAAAATAGGCAAAGCACACTGGACAATCTGGGCATGGCTGGGCTTGATGTGCATCAAGTTTTTGCAAGTAGGAGGCATTGTAGGTGGGGCAGCACTTATATTGAATATCGCATTTCCAGCGGTCTCTGTGATGGTGTGGAGCTTCCTTTCCGCCATTTCTGTTTCTTTATTGATCTACAAAGGATATTATAAATTCATAGAACAAATCTCAGTAGTATTAATAGCAGGGTTCACTATTTTGACCCTTGTATCCGTCGGCTTTGTTCAGTACACGCCTTATGCCATTTCTTTGGATGAATTCTTAAGTGGGCTAACATTTCATTTGCCTAAAGAAATGGTAATCGTTGCTTTTGGAGCTTTTGGAATCACAGGAATCGGGGGAGATGAAATAATGTCCTATAACTACTGGCTCATCGAAAAGGGTTATGCTGCCTACACTGGACCCAGAGAAGAAACGGAAAGCTGGCGAAATAGAGCAAAAGGGTGGATCAAAATAATGTACCTGGATGCCCTGGTTTCAATGTTCGTTTACACCCTATCAACAGCTGCCTTTTATCTACTTGGAGCTGCCATTCTTAACCGTCAAGGATTACTACCTGAAGGAATGGAGTTGATAAAAACCCTCACCAGTCTATATACTGAAAGCCTTGGTCCTTGGGCAAATATTATTTTTCTCATTGCAGCATTCATCGTATTATACTCTACACTGTTCGGTGCTTTGGCTATTTGGACAAGGCTTTTTCCTGATGCATTCAGTCAAATCGGTTGGATAGATTTTAAAAACATTAAACAAAGAAAGAAAACCATAGCCGTACTTGCCTGGTCATTTCCCTTCATTTGGGCTTGCCTTTTTTTACTTATGAAAGCACCTGCCTTGATGGTACTCATCGGTGGATTGACTACCTCCGTCATTCTACTTATAGTCGTATATGCTTCGCTTTATTTCAGGTATAAGTTTTTACCTGAATTTTTAAAGCCAAGTCTTGCTTATGATATGTTATTCTGGACTAGTGTATTGTCAATAATAATTGTGGGTGCTTACGGCATTTATCAAATCATTTGATTTATTCTCTTATCAAATGAAGCTGTAGCGCTTAGTCTTTCGCCAATATTTTCAGTAAAGTTGTCAACTTGGTTTTCAAGTTTCTTCTATCTACAATGAAATCTAGAAACCCATGCTCCAATACAAACTCTGAACTTTGAAAACCTTTTGGAAGGTCTTTGCCGATAGTTTCCCTGATTACCCTAGGTCCAGCAAAACCTATCAAGGCTCCCGGTTCGGCAATATTGAAATCTCCTAACATAGCATAAGATGCGGTAACACCTCCCGTGGTAGGATCAGTCAATAATGAGATATAAGGAATCTTTGCTTCTGAGAGCAAAGCCAGTTTCGCTGATGTTTTGGCCATTTGCATCAATGAAAACCCTGCCTCCATCATTCTGGCTCCTCCGGATTTGGAGATCATCATAAATGGAATATTATTTTTCAAAGAGTAATCAATAGCTCTGGCGATTTTCTCACCTACTACAGAACCCATCGAACCTCCGATGAAACCGAAATCCATGCACGCTACTACAAGATCTAAACCGTTCATTTTGCCTACCGCACTCCTCACAG
>CAXBNB010000270.1:0-6100 GCA_963976505.1 uncultured Reichenbachiellaceae bacterium | reverse complement strand
AAAAACTGCTGCATTAAAAGCTGCTGAAGCCATGGGACTGGCCATAGCAGGTGTGGACATGCTCCAGTCAAAAAGAGGCCCATTGATTTTGGAAGTGAATTCTTCTCCAGGTCTTGAAGGAATAGAAAACGCAACAAATGTCGATATTGCCGTAAAAATCGTGGAGTTTATCGAAAGAAAAATGTCCAAGAAAAGGAGAAAGGTCGATGCATAGATTAAACATGAAATGATAATAGCAGGAACTACTGTAGCACCGGGTGAAGAAAAGCAGATTGATGCGCAGATTGCACAACTGCCCACCCGTACACCCATAGAAATACCAATCATAGTAAGCCGCTCCAAAGTAGAAGGGCCTACCCTATTGGTAATGGGTGGTATGCATGGAGATGAAATCAATGGTGTAGAAATAGTAAGGAGGATAATTGTACATGGCTACAACAAACCTGCTATCGGCACGGTCATCTGCATTCCCTTGCTCAATATTTATGGATTCATCCACTTTTCACGACAAGTCACCGATGATGGAAAGGACATCAACCGTTCGTTCCCAGGATCCAAAAATGGCTCATTGGCAAGTCAGGTAGCACACCTGCTAAGTGAAGAAGTGCTCCCTCACATAGACTATGGCGTGGACTTCCATACCGGTGGTGCCAGGATCAACAATTACCCGCAAATACGCGCCATGCTCGACAATCCAATCAATTTGGAACTGGCGACTGCTTTTGCTCCGAAATTCATCCTCAATGCAGGGTTTAGAGACAAGTCTTTAAGGAAAGAGGCTGCTAAATTGGGGAAATCAATTTTGGTTTATGAAGGAGGGGAATCGTTGCGACTAAGGAAAAACGCTGTAGATCAGGGCGTCAGTGGGCTACTCCGAGTGATGAAACACCTTGGCATGAGAGAAGAAGCTCCAGTGCCAACAAACAAGTCCATAGTCATAGAAAAATCTACGTGGCTCAGGTCAAAAGCTGCTGGCTTGTACCATTCGTTTTTCCGACCAGGAGAAGCAATAACTAAAGGAACAACAGTAGGTTTGATCACTGGTCCTTTTGGGGAGTATGAGTTTCCAATGAAGGCTCATATCAGTGGGCATATCATTGCCATCAACAACAACCCGGTAGTCAATCGGGGTGATGCACTGATGCATATCGGGGTGCCGAGATAGATTGCAACCCTAAAACATATAGAACTAAATAGAGAAATTGTTAACTTTAAAATAAAAATGGTAACCATAATAAAAAAAGGTGACAGCAAAGCTCACATCAAAAAAGCGCTTCAGAAAATAGAAGATTCTTCTAATCAGGGTTTAGATGCTAAAAAATATTGTGGCATTCTAAAACTAGAAGAAGACCCTTTGGTAATTCAAAAGAAAATGCGAGATGAATGGCAGTAAGTTATTATTGGATACCAATATTATACTTTACCTCCTCAATGGAGAAAAAACACTTGTCAAAATCTTAGACGGTAAAAGGCCCTATGTTTCTTTTATCACTGAATTAGAATTATACAGTTTCAAGAAATTAGACAAATCGAGTAAGGCCAAAATAGATGACCTTTTATCTCATTGCACAATTATAGATATCAATGCTGGAATCAAGTTAAGCACTATCAATATCCGCAAAAATCATGGCATAAAATTACCAGATAGTATTATAGCAGGAACCTCTATGTATTTGAACATACCTTTAGTTAGTGCCGATAGTGCTTTCAATAAAATTGAAAATTTAAACCTTGTTTATTATCAGAAATAAGTCAAATCAAAGACTTTCGCTCTTCAAACAAACTTCCTAATACTCATCATATAACCTAAGTGGAGTCCTTCATGGAAATTGTTGAACTCAATGGCATCTTCTATTGATGCCAAGTGAAATCCTGTGGCTGTGGTGTATTCCTTGTAAGAAACAAATTTCCCTTCAGCAAAATCAGCTTGGACTTTTTCCACCAATGAAATCAACAAGGCTTTTAGTTCGTCCACTTCCTTTTGTGTTGTAGTGGTGGTTGGTTTTGTGCCCGGCTTGTAAACGTCTAGTAATTCATCCGGTATGTACATTGGCAACCCAGAAGCACTGTATATCAGTCGTTGCTGTGCGACGATAATGTGCCCTATATTCCAAATCAGGTTGTTGTTGAACCCTTCCGGAATGGCATTGAGTTTTTTCAGTGTGTAATTTTCAAAAAACTTCAAATAAAGATTTCTGCTTGTTGCCCATGTTTTGAATGCTGCTTCCATATTTTACAGTGGATCAAAGGTGAATTAGGTAATACGCTCACTCAAAAATAAAGGGCAAAGGAAACATTATCTCTGCAATCCTGCTTTTTCTCAAAATAATTCATCCAGTGATTCGTCATTAACCAGGTTACTTCATTAACTATCATTAACTAGGTTACTTGAAGTAACCTAGTTAATCATGGCGGATTACAAAACTGCTTAAAACACCTTGAAAACAGAAATCAATCCGTTCACTATCATACTGATGCCAATTGATAAGGTAATAAATCCCATCATGCGGGAAAGGGCAGCCATACCGCCTTTGCCCAAAAACTTGTTGAGTTTGACAGAGAAAATAAGGATCAAAAAAGTGACTAATGCCACCAGTACAATCGCCAGTAAGATGCCCACTATGCCAATAAAACCACCAGAGCTGGCCGTACCATACATACTGATCATCAATGCAATGGAACCAGGTCCAGACAATAGCGGCATGGCCATGGGCGTGAAAGTAATGTCTTCCTTTTGAATGCCTTCTTCCTGCACTTCTTTGGCGAGTGCCTTTCCTTTGAAGGCATCTTTACCCAGCAGGGTCATTCCAGAACTACAAATTAAAAGACCTCCTGCTATACGGACATGGTCAATGGCTATTCCAAAAAAACTTAAAATGAGGTTGCCAGCAAAAAAGAAAGCCACCAGTATCAAAACCATATAAATGGCAATTTTGATGGACTGATTCCTCCGTTCGAGTCGTGAAGAATCGCCACTCAACATCAAAAATACCGGCATGGCTCCCAATGGGTTTACCACAGAAAACAAGGCGCTAAAAGCGCCTAAAAAAGTCTCAATCATTTGCAACTAAACCCTCCTGTTTTTCGGCTGAAATTTACAACCACTTTTTCTTTTTAAAATAAAATAACATACCCAGAAACACCGCCCCCATAGCTCCAAGGGTTACGAAGTAACCATTTTCTTGATGAAGTTCTGGCATGTTTTCGAAATTCATTCCATAGATCCCAGCAATAAAGGTAAGTGGGATAAAAACAGTAGCTACGGTGGTCAGCACTTTCATCGTTTCATTCATCTTTTGACTCAGAGACGAAAAGTAAATATTGGTCAAACCTTCCAGTGACTTTATCGTCGAGTCTATCTCCTCAATTGCACTGGTACAACTGTTAGCTAAATCCTGAAAGTATTTGGTGTTATCGTTCTGAATAAAAATGGTCTTGCGGCTGGAAATAACCTTAAGGGCATCCTTAAACGGATTCATGGATTTCTTAATCATCTCTGCGACTTGCTTCATCTGCTCCAACTCTATCAGCGATTTTTGAGAAGGGTCTGTCAAGATTATTTTTTCCAAATCCTTCATTTCATCATTGGTAGCCTCAATGGTTTCAAAGTAGTTGTCAAGAATGGCATCTAACAATTGGTACACCAAAAAGTCAGCGCCTTTTTGCCTCACTAGCCCAAGTTTCTCTTCTATCTTAGTACGTATATGGTCAAAATGGTCTCCAACTTCTTCCTGAAAAGAAACCACATAATTCTTGCCCAATACAAAAGACAGTTGCTCCAACTTGAGCGCTCCTTCATCGTCTTTAAGTACGGATTTTACACTAAAAAACACATAATGATCGTACTCCTCCACTTTGGGTCTCAAGGTGGTATCCAGTGTTTGCCTGATGGTAATTCGGTTTAGCGACAAAACCTTTCCTATTTCCTGGATAAGCTCTACTTCATGTAATCCATGAAAATTGAGCCAATAGATTTTGTTGGCATCAAGCTTGTCAAAAAAGCTAAAATCCTCTAACTCATGTCTTATTTTTAATTCTTCTTGATTGTACTCACGCAATTGGGTCTGTACCTTCTCTACTTTCTTTTTACCAATAAAGGTAATCTGTCCAGTACTTTTTGATACACTCTTTTCTTCTGAATAAAGGTTTCTTGAAAAATTGCCGAGGGTCTTTAATCCGGACATCAAAATCTTGTCCGGTCTGGTCACATCAAATTGTTTCTTCATCTTTAACAATAGGTATGGTTAAACTTACTTTAGTTGCTCTGATGCCTTCAGTAGCCATTATTTCTGCTTCCACACCATGACTGAGCTTCATCTTCTTTCCTTTCTCCAACTTATGTCCAAATTTTTCTACGATCAAACCTGATAAGGTATTGGCATCTTCCGTCTCAAGGTTTATATCAAATCGTGTGTTGAGGTCTTCTACTTGAATGTCACCATCTACCAGAAATTTGCCATCCTTCTCTTCTACAATGTCGGGTTCTTCAAAGTCAAATTCATCTTGCAGGTTACCCACCAGCTCTTCCAAAACATCTTCCATAGTCACAATCCCTAAAACAGTGCCATGCTCATCTTGTACAAAAGCAAAATGTTGCTTGGCAATCCTAAACTCCTGTAACAACCGACCAATCAAAATATTCTCTGGTATGGCCATGGCTGGTCTGACCATTGAGCTCAAATCCAGTTCGGTCTTTTCGTCGTAACCAATCATGTCTTTGATATGAATCACTCCCAATACTTTATCCAATGAACCATCACACAAAGGAAACCTGGTGTGCTTGGAGTTCCTCGCATAAGTCAAATTTTCTGCAAAAGGCTTGTTGACATCCATATACTCGACCTCATTGCGAGGCATCATGATCTGTCTGGCTACTTCATCATCAAATCGAAATACAGCATTGAGTAGTTTGTGCTCGTTTTTAGACAGCTCACCCTTGGCATGTGCAATACTCAAGGAAGCCCTGATTTCTTCTTCTGTCAGAGGAGTATCATGTTCGTCTGACTCTTCGATACCCAGCCACTTGAGAAAAATATTGGTAATGGCATTCAATACATACATAAATGGATACAATACCATATAAAATCCCTTGAGTAATAGCGCACAGCCCAAAAAGACTGAAGATGGTTTACGAATAGCGTATATCTTAGGTACTTGCTCGCCAATGATGATATGAAACGCAGTAATAATCGTAAAAGCGATAGTAAAAGCAATGCCATGCACTACGTTTTGAGAGGCGATCCCAAGGTCGTTGATCAAAGGAGTAATGAGGTGGGCAATTGCCGGCTCCCCTATCCAACCGAGGGCCAATGATGCCATGGTAATACCAAGCTGACAGGCAGACAAGGCTAGGTTCTGTCTTTTGAAAAGCCACATCGCAGTAGTAGCAAACGGCCTCTTTTCATTGATCATCACCTTTAGTTTACTCTTGGTGATTTTGACGATGGCAAACTCTGCTGCCACGAAAAAACCATTGAGGATAATAAAAATGACGGTTAGACCAATTTTGATCCCATCCATTGCGTAACTTGATTCTACTTCCAATTTATTTTAGGTTAGTGAGGTCAGAAAATGTCTCTGTGGTATAGTTTGATATTTCATCCATCTGTTTGAGCCAATACCAAGAAGAAAAGATAGTGAATTTAGTTTTCTCCGGCTGTATTTCCGAATCAAATTGCCAAACAATATGCTCTGCCTCTGGAAATGGCCCTTTGATCACCTGGTCGTCAAAAAGCCTATTCACTACCGAATGTTCATTCATACCGCCTGCCATCAACCGTGCCAATAATGTCTTGTCAGCATGATGCAACAAATCGGCACCTACCTGATTGTATGATTTCACTTCCAAAACACATTTCACTGCGTCAGTTTGTGGGAATTTCTTTGGAAAAGCCCATTTCATCATCACTGCGCAATTAAAAAGCTCCTTGTGAAAACTGATATTCTGGTATTCTTCCCATAGGTTTTCATCCATCATTTCAAACACCATATTTTGAATTTGCCCTTTGGTAAGGAGGTCTTCAAACTTGTACTTAAGTACAATGGTGGCGGCCTCTTCTTCGTCAAGTTCCTGAAGTGCCATAATGGTATAATCCTTCAG
>CAXBNB010000269.1:0-6101 GCA_963976505.1 uncultured Reichenbachiellaceae bacterium | reverse complement strand
TTTTTGTATAAAATATTCATCGGAGAATTTTCCCGCACCTGATCTATCAGGTTTCCAATGGCCTCTGCCGCTCCAAAATCAACCAATACACTGGGCATAAGGTTGTTAGAAATTCTCCTCACTTCTCCGATAGTCTCATCCAATCGAACCAATAGTGATTCTTTTGTTTCCATAATTAAATCTGCTGTCTGTATGTTCATCCGAAGTGTGGTTAGCAATGGTCCAAGGCCATCATGCATTTCTTTTGACAATCTCGATCTTTCCTTTTCTTCACCATTCAGAATAGATCGTTGATTTTCCTTCAACAGACGCTCTTCATTTTCTTTGTATTCTCGAAGTTTGTCTTTCATTTGCAAAAGTGCCTCCCCTAGTTTGTCTTCATTGCTCAAAGGTTGAAACTCAGCTTCAAAATTGCCATTCCCGATTTTTCCGGCAAACACGATGGTTTCACTAAGGGCTTTCACCAATTTATTAAGTGCTTCGAACATTCTACCGATTTCATCTTTCCTGTTTTCATTGGTAGAAATGGTATCCAATATTCCTCTGGACATAGAAATCAACTTTTTTTCCATTGAAACCACGGGACTGACAATCATTCGAGAAAGTAAATAGGAAACAACCAATATAAAAACCATAATTACCATCAGCATATACAGCAAATTGGTTCTGAGTTTTTCCAAAGGAAAAAGTGCCTCTTTGTAATTGATCTCACTCAACACCGCCCAATGGAGCCCATTCAATTCTAAATTTTCATAAGAACTAAAAACGACCGTATCTCTATAATCAGGAATAATATCTTCACCTGACTCTCCTTCAAAAGCACGTTCCACTCCTTTGGTTTTGACGACTATTTCTCTTGGATTTTCTCTAAAAAACCTGGATCTGGTTCTCATTTTATAATCTTCCCCAACGACATATGATTCACCCGTTTGTCCCATTCCAGTTCTTTCTAATAGAATCTGTTGTACTTCTGGCAACTCAGCAATGGCTATCAAATACTGCCCATTGTACATGCCAACAAAACCAATAGTAATCTCTTTCCCAATATCTCCAGGAGTTAGATCTATAAGTTTTACCCCATCTATAACCTCATTTTCCAAAGGAGCCACTGCATGATTAAGAATTTTCTGTGGCCAATGATCATACAATTCCATTTGAACAAAAAAACCTGGGGGGTCGTTTTGCAGTAACTCGGGATTGCTCAACATTTCTTCAAATGCCATTAACCGATCGTTCAACTCGCTTCTGATTTTCACCAATTTCAATTGCTTTACTGATGACAATTGCAATAACACCCTTTCCTTCAGCGCAGCGTCAAACTGAACATAAAACACCGAAGACAACAGTGCCGTCACGACCAGTGACAATCCTATCATGATCAGAGCCAGTTTGTTCCCAATATTTAATTTGTTCAGCAACGTTTAATTGTTAAATCAACTTCAAAGAAAAATACCTCATTGTAAAAAAGGGATTTAATTACCACATATTATTGATTTTCAAAAAAAAATCAGTATTTATTCGGATTTTTTTAATTTACAATTTGGTCGTTTGAACTTATGTTTGGTATTCTTTGTCTTTTGAGGAGTTAAAAAGAATAATGAAAATATCTGTTAAATTGCAATCACGATGGAACGCATATACAACACCCCGTATTCACCAATAGATCCGGAGATTTCCGAAATCATCGAAGGTTATATTGCCAAAGGGAAAAAGGGGAAAGTCCATTTTTTTGATGAAAATGGTAAGGTGAATTCATCAGAAGGAACAGCCACAAACCTCGTCAAAAACACATACGGAGTTTTTCTGACTGTTTCCGATGATCGACCTGTACGAATTGATAGAATAATTACACTGATGGGCAGACCTGGAGCGGCTTATGATGAATATGACAGGTATGCCAATGCTTGTCTTGCATGTGAGGAATTAGGCCAATTTGGGCATTAATCAAAACATTCATTTATATACCCTTGGGGAAATAATAATGCTCTAATTTTCCTTTTTCAGCTTCAATGTCATTCCATGAATTGATTTCAAAGTTAATTCCTGCCACTCCACAAGTAGGAATGTTATAAATATCCGCACCAGAAATTTCATTTACAAAATCTGTAAGCCCAGGATTGTGCCCACACAGCATAACTGTGTCAAACCGATCGTCTATTACACGGATCATTTTGAACCAATTTCTCCTAGTGGCATGATACAATTCCTTTTTCTTTTGGATCTCGTTTTCAGACACGTTAAGCGCCTTCATAAACTCCAAAGCAGTAGTCACTGCCCTAAGCGCGTGACTAGAAATAAAAATTTGAGGACACGCAACCCTTTTTTTAACGTATGCTGCCATCAGTGGAGCATCTGTTTCTCCTCGTTCACTCAACGGCCTTTCATAATCCTCAAGGTGTGGAAAATCCCAACTTGACTTAGCATGACGAACGATATAGAGTTTTTTCATGTCAATTAGACAACTTGATTAAGGAATATAAAAATCAAAAAATTGATTTTTCATACAATTAAAATGACCTAATGGGCACTTGGAATGACCTATCTTCGAGCAAGGTCGGCAACTTATAGAGTTGTTTTCAAAAATAGTAAATTTAGTTCTATATGGGTACATTCCAAAATCGGGCACTGTATTGCCCCAAATGCTATAAACTTCCTTTCCAAATGCAGCAGCTATGTGCATCAACCCTGAGTCATGAGTAAACACTGCCACAGACTTTTTGATTACTGAGGCTGATTGATTGAGGTTAAATTTTCCACATCCGTTGAAAACTATGGTCTTCTTATTCAGGTCTTTCAAGCCCTTTTCAAAAGGCTTATTTTGATTTCTTTTTCCAAAAAAATCTGACACATATTCACCCATTTCCGCTTCCTCTTTTCCTCCTAAAAGGATAACGGGTTTATTTATTTTATCACAAATTTCAATGATTTTCTCCTTTGGTAGTCGCTTCGTATTGAATTTTGCTCCTATAGCAAACACCACAGTATTGCTCCTATAATCCTCCGGAAGCCAGTCATCCTCCACTTCATCTTTATGAGGAATGAAATAATCCAGACCACCTTGGTCCATTTGCACTCCTAACATTTTTGCAGCGTCAACATACCGTTCTACGATATGTTTATTAGGCATTATATTGAGCTTAATATTAACCAAAAACCATTTTTGGATATTTAGCTTGTTGAAGCTACCAACTTTTCCGTGTATGGCATATTTGATTATAAAGGATTTGAGATTGTTATGCAGGTCAATGATGTAATCGAATTGCTCTTTTCTAAGTCTATCTATGAGGTCATAAATACTACCTTTCAGTAAATGGATTTTGTCAATGTTAGGATTTGCAGTCAATATACCCTCATATTCAGCTTTTGTGACATAGTGCACTTGGCTTTCAGGCAATTGATTCTTGATAACACGAATCACCGGAGTGGTCAGCACAATATCGCCTATTGATGAAAACCTGATGATTAGTATTTTCTTTCCACTCATCAGGAAAGAGTTTTGTTTTTTCTATTTTGAAAGAAATCAGAAATCTCATTGACAGACTTACTGTTCAGGGTCATCTCTTTTGTAAGGCCACCTTTCCTGCCAGCTAGCATCCCATAATACATATCCTTATAACCTTCCATTGAATGGGCATCAGGATTGATGCTCAATACCACCCCTTTGTCGAGTGCATAATTCACCCACCGCCAATCCATATCAAGTCTAAATGGACTTG
This sequence comes from uncultured Reichenbachiellaceae bacterium, assembly GCA_963976505.1. Classification (GTDB taxonomy): domain Bacteria; phylum Bacteroidota; class Bacteroidia; order Cytophagales; family Cyclobacteriaceae; genus CAXBNB01. The sequence continues at coordinate 2,385 of CAXBNB010000269.1, read as the reverse complement.
CGTTTATTTCTATGACTACATCATTCTCCGCACAGGCATCAATAATCTCCTTATGATCAACAGGATAGCCTTCTCGTTCAAGCAGCAACCTACCTGTCATGTGACCCAGAATGGTCGTATATGGATTGCGAATAGCGCTCAATAAGCGATTTGTGGCTTTGTTAATGTCCATATTCAGTCCAGAATGAACTGATGCCACTATAAAATCAAAGCTCGCCAATATTTCCTCTGGATAATCCAGTGAACCATCAGCTAAAATATCTGATTCTATGCCTGAAAAAACCTTAAAGGGGGCAAGTTCGGCATTCAATTTCTTAATTTCTTCCTGTTGTTCTTTTACAGTATATTCGTAAAGTCCACTCGCATAAACTGCTGTCTGACTGTGGTCTGAAATACCAAGGTATTCATATCCCAAGGCTTTGCAATGTTCCGCCATTTGTCTCAAGGTATGTTTTCCATCACTATAGGTTGAGTGATTGTGTAGAATTCCTTTAAGGTCATTCATTTCAACCAGCTTTGGAAGTTCCTTTTTTTCAGCCAAGTGAATTTCGAACGTTCCTTCCCGCATTTCTGGCTCTATGTATTGCAGTCCTTGCGATTCATACATTTCCACCTCCGATTTACCATTCATTGACGACAGAGCTCGTTTGAGGGTTGCTCCATTGCTCAATTTAGCATTCAGATGAACGACTGTTCCAGTTGTATTTAACAGTGCTTTTTCAAAGTCTTGGAGATTGCAAAACCTTATTTTGACTTTAGCTTTGGATTCTGTGTGGGCTCCTACCCAACTAAATGGCCCTGACGCTTCTGGAGTTTCACGCAAACTTTCCATTTGTGAAAGTAAACCCCTCACTTCTTCAAAATCATCATTGGCAACCAGAATATCAAGGACTGAAATAACATCCACCCTCCTCCTTAAAGCCCCTGTTTCAGATACTTTGGCATTTGGTAGAATCACTTGAATCTGTTCTATAATTGACTTAAAAACTGGTTCAATATTGGCGTACCTGAACATGCCCCTTGCGCTGATTTTGAATTCAACCGCTTTAACCAGGGTCTCCTGCGTTTTTTCAGCGAACCCTTTTATAGTAGCTACTTTTCCTTGACGACATAATACCAACAATTCTTCAAGAGATTCGGCTCTACCTTCTTTCCAGAGCAAAGTAATTTTTTTCGGACCAAAACCCGATAGCCCCAACATTTCTATGACTCCTTCTGGTGTTTTCTCCAGAAGTTCATCCAATTTATCAAAACTCCCTTTTTCAACTATACTTACAATTTTCTCTGCGGTACTTTTTCCTATCCCCTCAATTTTCACCAATTCCGCAAGCGAAGTTTGAGCCAATTCCATATCGAGGGTTTTAATAGCCTCAATTGTTTTTTGATAGGCTCGTATCTTAAAATCATTTTCGCCATGCAGCTCCATCAATTTGGCTGTCAATTTGATTTTTTTGGCTATATAGGAATTGTTGATCATACTTTTTGAATAAGAAAATAGTAAGACTAAAAAAGATATTGAAAATTAACGATTAACAGTGATCAATTGAGGAAAACCGCTAAAAATATACGAACAATCTATGATAAGGATTTCAGTTGTTCAGCCACATATTCGATTTCAGACTTTTTCAACTCTGGAAACAAAGGCAAGGAAAGTCCATTTTTTGCCAGGGCAATGGCCATCGGATAATCGGTTGTGTTTTCATTAGAGACATAAGGGGAAAGCAATGGCAGGGCGTTTGGATAATGAATCTGAGTAGCCACTCCCCTTTTTTGCAACTCTGATTTAACCTCATCTCTGTTGTCAATATTGATCACATACAAATGAAATACATGTTTTGAGTCGTCCATCACTGGTAAAGTAATGTTCAATTCACTTAAGCACTCATTGTAATATTTGGCTTTTTCAATCCTTTGATCTGTCCATTCATCAATGTGCTTGAGTTTCACTTTAAGAATGGCTGCCTGCAATGTATCCAATCGGCTATTGCGACCAGTCATTTCGTGATTATGTTTAGAGAGTTGACCGTGATTGGCAATCATTCGGCACTTATCTGCCAGATCGCCATTGTTGGAAACAATGCAGCCAGCATCACCATAAGCACCTAGGTTTTTTCCAGGATAAAAACTAAAGGTTGCTGCATCACCAAAAGTGCTGATTTTCTGCCCTCCAAATTCTGCACCATGTGCCTGTGCACAATCTTCAATCACTTTAAGGTCAAACTCATTGGCAATGGCCATTATTTCGGACATTTCAGCCGCCTTGCCATATAAGTGCACAGGAATAATCCCTTTAGTCTTCGCTGTGATTTTACTTCGAATTTTTTCTGGGTCAATGGTGAATTTCTCTGGAAGAACATCAGCAAAAACAGGTGTTGCACCCACTGT
>CAXBNB010000268.1:0-6128 GCA_963976505.1 uncultured Reichenbachiellaceae bacterium | reverse complement strand
CAGGTTTTTGACCAACAGCCAGTAAAATAGCGTCAAAACTCCAAGACAAGCAGTCGATTTGAATAGATATTCCATTTTATTTCGGTTTATTCAGACCCTTGTTGATCAGCTCTGAGAGTTCAGTTAGTTCTTCCTGCGATAGGGGTTCTTCATTGGTAAAAAACGTCACAAGGTTTTTAAATGAATTATCAAAATAGCCGCCCATTAGGTCTTTGAGCTTTTTCTTTCGATACAAGTCCTGCGGTATGGCGGCATAGTACCTGTGGCTATTTCCAAAAGCATCATATAGGAGCAATCCCTTTTCTTCTAGGTTTCTCACCAAAGTAGAAACTGTGTTGTAATGAGGCTTTGGCTCAGGTAGTTCTTCAATAATCTCTTTGACGAAAGCTTTTTTAAGCTTCCAAATTACCTGCATTATTTCTTCTTCTTTGCTTGTCATCGGTTTCATGTTAACAAACATAAAACTAAATTAATTGTTGCGCAAACTATATTTATAGTTTTATCAACTAGATGCTTATTGCATCTACTTTGAGCAGAAGGTTTTTAGGTGAATGTGACTTTCTATTAACAATTGGATTGTTAGAAAAAAAGCATTCCTATGAAAATCAGAAAACGAAAACACGACCAGGAAGTAAATACAGGTTCGATGGCGGATATAGCTTTTTTACTTCTTATATTTTTTCTTGTCGCCACTACCTTGCTGCAAGAGAAGGGGTTGGACTTACAGTTGCCACGTAAAAAAGACGACACTTCGACTAGCTCTCCTATCAAAGAAAGAAACCTTTTTAAAGTCATGGTCAATTCCCGACAGGAAATCCTTATAGAGGGAGAGTATAGGAAAAACCTGGTGGGGCTTAATGATGAAATCAAGGCATTTGTATTGAACAATGGCGAACAGGAACATTTATCTGAAAATCCTAAGAAGGCTACTATTTCATTGAAAACAAGTAGAGGGACGAAATATGCTTCTTTTATACAGGTACTTGATGAATTGAAAGGAGCATACTTTGAGATTTATGCAGAAAATATAGGACTGACAAAGGAGGAATATCTAAAGCTGAAGCAAAGCGATCCACATCAATACCAGTTGTATTTAAAGTCCAAAGAGGGCATCCCTATGAATATATCTATTGCTGAACCAACGATTTAAATTATGGCACATTTTAGAAAAAAAGCGTTTCGAAAAACTCAGATCTCAACCTCTTCCTTACCGGATATTGTTTTCTTATTGCTGTTCTTTTTTATGGTGAGTGCTACTATCAAGCCCAAGGAAGAACTGCTGGCATACAAAGTGCCCAATGCCGAAAATTTGGTCAAACCAGAAATGAAATTCCTGATAAAGGAGCTTGTAATTGGGTTTCCAAAAAGCCAAAAACTTGGTGTAACTCCAAGAATATCGGACGGAAAGCGATACATGGAAATCAAAGACATAGCTCAGTGGGCAACTGCGGCAAAAGCAGAATTGCCTGAAAACTACAAAGACCAAATGATTGTATTGCTAAAAGCCGATTTAGATGTGGATATGGGATTGATAGCGGATATTCAGGAACAACTACGGGAAGTTGATGTGAGAAAAGTATTGTATCGAACCAGTGAATCTACCACTGATCCGATACAATAATCATTACCTACGCTTCAATTCGACGCTTTCATTGAACCAGCATTCAACGTCTATTTTTTGACCAACATGATAAAGGTTGGAGTGGATTTCCTCAGAAGAAGGAAACCTTGCTTGGGCTATTTCCATATTCTGGGTGTCCCCGGCTAGTTTGAATTGATCGTAGGCTGCTATATATATCGCCCGTCTTTTCACAATGTCCTTGCCATCGGCACATTCTGAAAAGCTGGACATGTACAAATTGCCAATAAGCGAATGTGCTTCTTTGCTTCCGTTGTTTTTAATGGCCTTGTAAGCAAACATTCTGGCATTTTGCTTTTCCTCTTTGAGGGTATAAATTTTAGCCAAGTTGATGTATATATCAGATTTTGTTTCGGTATCCATTTCAAATGCCAAAGCTTTACCAAATAGGCTTTCAGCTTCTTCTAAATTTTTCTGAGACAATGCTCTGCGGGCTTTGTAAAGCACAATTTTTAAGCTTGGATCATACTTTATCACATAGCCCAAGGCACGATCAAATGACTCACTATCCTTACAATCCGATTTTAAAGCCAGCTTCAAATAGAGCTTGGCAGAACCTACCGCCTCAAATCATCTGATAACGAATCGCCATACCTGCTTTCCAACATGTCACAGTCCAATACTACTCGATTAGTAAATATGGCATCAATTTTAGTCATGTAAATATCAGAGTCGTCTGTAATTGATTTTCTGGTTTCGACTAAAGAGGAAATGGCATCATATTCCGAAATTATTTTTTCGTCTGACAGTTGAATTCCCGTCGCTTTTGCCCTTCTCATCACATCCATGAATGCCAACAAATTAGGATTAGAAACCATCTCTGGAAATTCTCTCACGTTCGTGGTGAACAACTTCAAGAGGTCATTGTATTTTTCTGGTCGATTGATCCAGTATTTGTAAGATGTCGTCAATTCAAGGTTTTTCACTTTCTCGGAGTTTCCAAATTGTGTAATTCTACGTTGGTAAAGTGAAAGGGATTTCGTCTGTAGGCTGTCCAGAGTTTCATTATCGGAAGTTTCCTTCATAATTGCTTCCAATACCTTTACTCCCTTGATAAATACATTTTCACTTAACTCAGGATCATTTTCCAAAAGCCAGTCCAACTCATTGTTGGCTTCTTCAAAATTGGCATTGGTGAATGCGTCTTTGAAAATGATGTTGTGGTTAAAAATGTCTTCTGGGGAAGTCTGGGCAAATAAATGCTGGACTGAGATGATGCAAATTACAAGCACCGTTTTAAGAGCTTTCATATTGTTTGCGTTTAGTTGTATTCCTGTTAAGTCAAAAAGCGTGCTAAAAAAATAGTAGGATACTTCACATAGATTTATTCATACTTATTCCTTTTGCTTAATTTAGGTTTTTGAATGAAAAACAGAACAGAAATGAAAAAGATAGCTTTGGTGACAGGAGCCACTTCAGGGATAGGGGAAGCCATTGCCCGGGAACTAGCCGATAACTATGCTCTAATAATATGTGGCAGAAGACAGGAAAAACTTGATGGACTGAAATCAGAACTCGAAAAGAAAACGGAGGTCATCTCACTGCAATTTGATGTAAGAAACAATGCTGAAGTAAATGCTGCTATAAGTTCATTGCCAATAGCATGGACAGAAATAGATATTCTGATAAACAATGCAGGAAATGCACATGGACTGGGCCCAATACATGAAGGAAATGTAGAAGATTGGGATGCTATGATTGACTCCAATTTAAAAGGACTGCTTTATGTGAGCCGGGTCATTACACCTGGTATGGTAGAAAGAAAATCAGGACATATCGTGAATATCAGCTCTATTGCCGGAAAGGAAGTGTATGAAAATGGGAATGTCTATTGTGCCTCCAAATTTGGTGTAGATGCAGCCACTCAGGGAATGCGTTTGGACCTAAACCCCTACAATATCAAAGTGACGTGCGTCAATCCAGGTCTAGTCAAGACAGGTTTTTCGAATGTGCGATTTAAAGGAGATGAAGAAAAAGCAGAAAGTGTATATAAAGGCTTGGATCCTTTGATTGCTAAAGACATTGCTGAAGTAGTGAAGTTTGCATTGGACAGACCTGCAAATGTTGCTTTGACGGACATTACCGTGCTAGCCGCCGCTCAGGCTTCTGCCAAAACCGTAAATAGAAAAGGATGAATTGGAAAGAACTAATTTCTGAAGAGCGCTTTGGCGATAAAAAGAAAAAAAGTGATGCTCCCATTAGAAGTGAATTTGAAGTTGATTTCGACAGGATAATATTTTCTCAGCCATTCAGGCGGTTACAAGATAAAACCCAGGTTTTTCCTTTACCCGAACAAGATTTTGTACATACTAGGCTTACACATAGTTTGGAAGTGTCGAGTGTTGGCAGGTCTCTGGGAAAAAATGTAGGGGCTGAAATAATTAACCGTAATCCCGATTTTGAAAACATCACAGCCTTTGATTTTGGTGCGATTACCGGAGCGGCATCATTGGCTCATGATGTCGGCAATCCTCCGTTTGGTCATTCTGGCGAAGAGGCGATTTCCGACTTTTTCAAAAGCAATCCTAAAAGCGACAAAATCAAAAATGCCGTATCTGATGCCGAATGGAATGACTTGATCAACTTTGAAGGCAATGCGCAGGGGTTTCGGTTGTTGATTCGCAACAACCTGCAAGGGTTGAACATCACCAAAGCTACTTTGGGAGCATTTACAAAATACCCCCGACCTTCCTTGGTTTCTGCAAGAGACAAGGCTAGAAAGAGTCAGAAAAAATATGGTTTTTTCCAAAGTGAAAAGCAAGAGTTTGAAAGCTTGGCAGAAACTTTAAATCTAAAGTCTTTATCCGATTCAGAGAAAATCTGGTGTCGCCATCCGCTGGCATTTTTGGTGGAAGCTGCCGATGATATTTGTTACAACATCATTGACCTGGAAGATAGTTTTGGGCTGGGCTTGGTAAGCTATCAGGAAGCTGAAGGTTTCCTAGCCAATATTTTGCAGGAAAGGTTTATGCCTGAAAAACTGACAGCCATTCCCGGTGAAAAGGAAAAAATTGGCGTACTGAGGGCTGTGACCATTCAAAAATTGGTACAACAGGTCACGGAAACATTTTTGGAAAATGAAAGTGAGATCTTATCTGGGGAATTTGATATGGCTCTGACCAACAACATTCCTGCAACGGATGCTTTGGATGAAATCGGAAAATTTTCGGTAGAACGGATCTATAAGTGCCGACCGGTTTTGGAAAAAGAAGCCGCAGGTTTTGAAGTAATCAGTGGTTTGTTGGAATCTTTTGTAGAAGCAGTCTTTTTAAAGTTTTATTCAAAGGAGTCCTATTCTCATCGACATGAAAGTATGTACCGGTTGTTGCCTGATTATACAAAATACAAACTTGAAGAAAAGGATAACACCGTTTACGAGAGTATGCTTCACGTGACAGATTTTATTTCTGGACTCACAGATTCTACAGCAATTTCTATTTTCAGAACTATTAAAGGAATTACCTTCCAAGGAAGTCGCAGGGGATAACTTAAGTAAAAACAAAGCGTATTTCATTGAGAAGTTGAAGCATTTGTATTAAACTTATCATGGATTTAAATATAGCAACATGACTACTAACGATTGGAAACTGCTGGTTTTTCCGGATAAGGAAGAAATGATTTCTGCCAGACATCAATTTCACCAAGCCATACAAAATGTAGGATCAATCGGCAGGTCTTTTTTACCTGAGCAGCCAGGAGACATCAATGCCAATCTGGACTGGGACTCAAAACTGCAACGGCTGGCAGGTCGGTGGGTAGATAAGGACATACACTTCAGGTCGTCATTCAGTCTGAGTGAATTTTCGGTATATCTGGTGGATGAACTTTTTCATCCCATCTCATCTTTTCCATTGCAAGGGAAAAAACAAAGAGGTGTCATGGTATGGCTGGAAGAACAAATCGAAATACTTGGACTCAAGAGCAACGATCTTTCTTTGAGCCTGCCTTATGAAATCCCTGAATACCCCACAGCAAAACGTGAAGCATTTAATATAGAAGGAGAAGCCGCAGGAATAGAATTCGAAGCGCTATTTCACAATACAGATTTACTTTTAAGAGATATAATTGCCGATATGGAAGGCGCTTCAGAGGTGAAGTGCTGGCCACACCATTTTGACATTGCTTCGTTGATTACGCTGGTAGATACCGGCGATCCTGAAACTTCCAAAAGTATCAATATTGGTATGTCGCCAGGAGACGATAATTATGATGAACCCTATTTTTATATTTCCCCTTGGCCATATCCTGTGGAGGAATTGCCGGATATATCAGAAACCGGTGGCTTTTGGCATGAGCACAATTGGATTGGGGCTATTTTAAGAAGCTCTGATATTTCACATATTACCAGTGCTGATGAGCAACATGCCGCAGTACAGACCTTTTTTACAAAGGGGATTCCTGTACTCAGAAAACTGATGGGGAATTAAAAGATCAGACCGCAGTTTTTGACAATAGATTATATCTTTGTTTTTTCGATCTCATAGCTTTA
>CAXBNB010000267.1:0-6132 GCA_963976505.1 uncultured Reichenbachiellaceae bacterium | reverse complement strand
GTTGAAAATCACAATGGATATATGGTCGTTCGTGATGATTTATTGGGTGGTGGCAGTCCAACTATGATTAATGCAAATTATGTAACCCAATATTTCCAGATACCAGGAATTGAATCAAATGTAGAACAAGGTGGCAGAGGTTTTTCTCGTGTGTTGCCAAACCTTTATTTGTTAGGACTATTGGCTGAAGATCCAAATGATACCCGAGATGACGACACTTATTTTCGTCAAAAGTATTATTACACATCTGGAAGTGAATTCGGTGAGGAAATTGATATTTATGAGCCAATTACAGATCCGGATAATCCAAGCAGTACCTACACCAGGTATTATCAAAGATTACATCCCTCTTGTTTAAAATTTGCACAAGAAGATGATGACCCAAATTCGTACTTACAGAGGAGTAATATCCTCGTTTACCGCTTGGCTGAAACATATTTGATAGCCGCGGAAGCTATAATGAGGTCAACTGGTGATCCATTGCCATATATCAATGCAATAAGAGAAAGAGCCAATGCAGCTCCATTATCAAGTGTTGATGAACAAGCAATTTTAGACGAAAGGGCAAGGGAATTAGCCTTTGAAGGCCAACGTTGGTTTACATTAAAGAGAATGGGTCAGTCGGTGATCAATTATCAAATTAGAAATTTTGCGGGCGATGGTGAATACTTCCCTAATAACTTTGGAGCAGAAAGAGACCCAAGAGTTAATTGGCAAGATCATTTTATCAATTTCCCAATAGCCCAAAGAGACCTAGACCTGTTTGGTGCTGGCTATCCACAAAATGATGATTATAACTAACCATTAGGGGTAACAATAATGTCATAAAGTTTGATGTAAGGATAATTTTAATTGTCCTTACATTTTATTTCCCTTCTTCTTTTTAATCTGTAAGTATATATGCGGTATTTATTAATATTATTTCTAATCGCTTACAATGGTTCATTTGGTGAAAAGATTTCTTTTGCTGATAATCCTGTTATTGCCCATCGTGGAGCTTGGAAAAACTACAATCACCCACAAAACTCAATTGCGGCCTTAAAACAAGCTATTGCTTTGAACTGTAAGGGATCGGAGTTTGACGTTCGGATGACATCTGATGAGATCTTGATAGTAACTCACGATGCTATTTTCCACAATTTTCCAGTGGAAACCACCACCTACGACGAATTATCCAATTATAGACTAAATAACGGTGAAATTTTACCTACGCTCGAGCAGTACATACGAGCAGGTATGACCAACAACAATTCCACAGGCTTAGTTTGCGAAATCAAACCCTCTAAATTCAAAGAGCGAAATGCCATCATTGCTGAAAAAGTTTTAGGTTTAGTAAAAGAACTCAACGCCGAAAGTTATGTGTTGGCCTACATAAGCTTTAGCTATGAAATACTTAAAAGAATCGAAAAAATAGATGCCAATGCAACAACTCAATATTTGGATGGCTCTAAAACTCCCGAACAACTAAAAAAAGATGGGATATCAGGCTTAAATTATCTGGTGTATAAAATTAGGCGAAAGTCAGATTGGATACAGAGGGCAAAAAAAAATGATGTTTTATTAAATGCCTGGACGGCCAATAACCTCAATGATATAGATTGGCTACTTGCCAATGACTTTGATTTCATTACTACTGATGTTCCGGAATTGGTTTTCCAACAACTAAAAGGATCTCCAGCTAACAAGGGTTGGAAGTTGGTTTGGAGTGATGAGTTTGACACTGTAGGCAAACCAAATGAGGGAAAATGGACTTTCGAGTATGGCTTCCTTAGCAATCGAGAAAAACAATATTTTACTGATAGACCAAGTAACATTAGAGTAGAAAAGGGCAATTTGATTATTGAAGCACATAAAGAGAAAATTCCCAATAAAGATTACAAAAGCGATGCATTTAAAGATAAAAGTTGGCTTCATTATATACCCGAAATTGATACAGCACAATACACTTCTGCCAGACTCAGTACAAGGGACTTTGCATCATGGAAATACGGACGAATAGAAGTGAAAGCGAAGTTGCCACGAGGAGTAGGGTTATGGCCCGCTATATGGATGTTGGGAAATAACAAGGAACGTGTGGGTTGGCCAGAGTGTGGTGAGATAGATATCATGGAACACGTGGGATTTAATCCAGATTCCATCTTTGGGACTATCCACACTAAAGCATACAACCACATGCGTGGCACAGAAAAAGGCAAAAAGATTTTTATTGAACAACCCTATGATTCCTTTCATGTGTTTGCCATTGAATGGACACCCGAAAAAATTGATTTCTTACTGGACGATATAGTGTACAATCAGATAGAAAACCCAACAATATCCACTGCCGAATGGCCTTTTGATCAAGCGTTTTATCTGATCATGAATGTTTCAGTTGGTGGGATGCTCGGTGGCCAAAAAGGAATCGATGATAGTGTTTTTCCGCAACAAATGGTGGTTGATTATGTCAGAGTATATCAATAACATAAAATCAAATATGAGGTATTTATATATAGTTCTGTTTATCCTTTTGTCGATAATAAATGGCCAAAGCCAAAGCCTGAGTCTTATGACATACAATATCCGACTGGAAGTATCATCAGATGGGGAAAATGCCTGGCCAAAAAGAAAACATTTTCTGAGCTCTCAGGTTTTGTTTTTTGCACCGGACATCCTGGGTGTTCAGGAAGCTAGGCCTGGTCAGATGGACTATTTAGAGGAAATTCTAATCGACTATGAAGTCTTTGGAAAAGGAAGAGATGGACGCAATGAAGGAGAACATGCTTCTATTTTTTACAATAAGAATAAATTGGAAGTAATCCAGAATGGAACTTTTTGGCTTTCCGAAACACCGAATTCTCCTTTGAAAGGATGGGATGCTGCCTACCCCAGAATATGTACATACGGTCAATTCAAAGTACTGGATAGTAATACAAAATTCTGGGTTTTTAATACCCATTTAGATCATAAAGGCTCAGAGGCACGAAAACAAGGTATTCAATTGATTCTTAATAAAATCGAGAAACTGAATAACCAAAACGAACCTGTCTTGTTGATGGGAGATTTTAATGTTGAACCTGAAAGCGAATTAATCACACAGTTAAAACTGCTGATGGACGATTCCAGAGAAAAAGCCAAAATCGTTTTTGGTCCAGAGGGAACATTCAATGGTTTCGACTACACGCAGGCAGTTGTAAGAAGAATTGATTACATCATGTTGTCTAAAGGACAAAAGGATATAAGAGTGGAAAAATACGCAGTGCCTTCTAGCTCTGTTGACCTGAAGTTTCCTTCAGACCATTTTCCGGTATATGTTGAACTGAACTTAAAATAATTCATATGCATTTATTGACATCTTTGGTGTTGTTTCTTGGGCTTCTTCCTTGGTTAAACAATGAAAAACCATTAAAAAAGGACAAAATGCCCAACGTTCTTTTAATTGTTGTTGATGATCAAGGCTATGCCGATTTCGAACCTTTTGAGCATCATGATCCGGCGGTTGTAAATCCTCATATGCTCAAACTTGGAAAATCAGGGGTAATATTCACACAAGCATACACCACAGCACCAGTTTGCAGTCCTTCGCGTGTGGGTTTACTCACAGGAAAAAACCAGTTCAGGTGGGATAAAAAGGCTAGTTGGGGTCCGGGTCTGCCAGATTCAGTGAGAACAATAGCAGAACATTTAAAAACGATAGGTTATAACACCGCAAGAATAGGTAAGAATGATTTAGGTAGAAATTTTCACAGATATGATGTAAGAGAGTATCCATTAAATCATGGGTACGATGAGTTTTTGGGCTTTAGTGCTCATGCTCATGACTATTGGTTGCTTTCAAAAGAGATCAAAGACAGAACTCCTGATCCGAACGGTACAAGTGCAGTACTTGGTCCTCTTATGCACAACCAAGGTGAAAAAAGCTATCAAAAAGGCTACCTTACCGATATACTCTCGGACGAGGCTATAGAGTATATCAAACGAAACAAAAACAAACCATTCTTTTTAACATTAGCGTATAATTCGGTGCATCATTTAATCCATGAAGTACCAGAAAAATATTTAAACAAATACAATGTTCAGCCAATAAGCAACTACGAACCTGATAGTTTGGTTGCTTTCAAAAAACACAAACCGGGTTCTTATGCCGCTTATTATGATAAATATTCACGAATAGGTGCCATTGACGAAGTTGAAATGAGGAAGTATTATTTGGCCAACCTCAATTGTTTGGATGATAATATAGGACGGGTACTAAGTGCCATTGAGAAGGAAGGATTAGAAAAGGAAACCTTGATCATATTCGTTTCTGATAATGGTGGCTCGCCACTTACTGGCGCAAACAATACCCCATTAACCGGAGGCAAATATTCGCTTTGGGAAGGTGGTATCAGGGTGCCCATGGCGGTAAGTTGGCCTGGTAAAATCAAGGCTGGCAAGGTCAATGCAAATTATGTTTCCACACTTGATATATTACCTACCATTGCATCCATTGCTGACTTAGACCTCAATGATAAAACAATCGATGGTATCAATTTAATGAAACCAGACCCTGACCGGCTCTTGGTCTGGAAATGGCAAGGAAATTGGGCCGTGAGAAAAGGCGATTGGAAGTTAACCAACGCCAAGGAAAATCATTGGAAGGGCAGTCCGAGCAACTTATACATCAAGCCAATAAGGGATGACTCTTCACTGAAATTATTTAACCTAAATGCTGACCCAGGGGAAAGACAAGACCTATCCACAAAGCACCCGGAACTAGTTGCCGAGTTGGAAAAAGAGTATGAAGAGTGGTGCGCTATGAATATAGGAAACTACTAACGTAAATTCATCCAGCCTGACCTTAAGGCTTCTGATCCTATTTTAGTTTGGTGAAATCGATATTTTATTAGATTATTTCAAAATAGAAATGCTCTATTTTGTGATGTTGTTGCGAATTACCAAAAACAATTCTACACCTACTCAGGATGGGATACAAAATACCTACTTTTTTGAATATAGATTATGATTGAAGCTTGACGGAAATGAATGGCTATTTGATTGTGAAAGATTTTCCTAAACAGGATAATCGATTTGCATTAATACCAAAAGCCTGATTTTGTGAGGTATTCACTTTATTTTTAACTTTATTTTCCAGTAGCCTCAAAACAAATTTATGAAATATCACTTTCGACTATTACTGCTCATCCCTTTTTTGAATACCTGCTTTTTTATCACAAAGGCACAGGATTTACCAAAGTCACTACCAGACATTAAATACCACCTGACTTCTTCAAATTGGAGTCCGTTGAATACTTCTGTTGATTCTTACCTCGATGCTGCTGAGGGAATGGTTCGGACAATGTATCAATTTCAAAATACGGAAGGTGCCATCATTGATCCTTACCTCAACAAAGAACATCAATATACCACCCCATATTATGCGTTTTCAGTTGGTGCCTTGATCCATACCGGGCGTGCAAAGGATTTGATCAATTCTGGTGTAATCGCAATGGAAAAATCATTGACCGATTTTTCAAAAGGAAATGAATTTATCCCAGAGAAGCATGGCGAATTTTATATAGCTGCTTTGGCTGGAGCCATGGAGTTTTATGAGCCACACGTTGATGCCAAGCGATTTGAGGTTTGGAAGAAAAAGGTGTCCACTCCGATAGAAAAAATATGGAAAGGGAAATCCATTGGTTTAAACAACTGGAGAACCTATGCCATGAAGGGGGAATGGATCAGAGCCAATCGTGGGTTTATTGACAGGCAAAAAACGATTGATTTTATTGAAGACAACTGGAAAAATGCCACACAATACGAGCGCATAGGATTGGATAAATGGAATCTATACCAAGATTGGAGCAGTGACCCACAATCCTTAGCAGTAGAGGCCGTAGGTAGGGGCAACCTCACCTCTGTTGTACTAGAAGGATATGATGGGCCGTCTGCTCAGCAAATGGAAGAACTGACAACCATGTTTTCAACGATATTTTGTACCAATTGATTTTTGAAGCGCTGGCAGAAGATGCTGTAGCGCAAAACAATACCTACTTGGCAGGCCAATACAGAAGGTCGGCAATGTTGGCATTTCAAAGCATACAAAGGTGGAAAAGAAATGATGACAAATGGGATGGTTCATTTTACATTACAAAAAATAAATATGAACCCGGCGAA
>CAXBNB010000266.1:0-6139 GCA_963976505.1 uncultured Reichenbachiellaceae bacterium | reverse complement strand
AAACTAGCTCATTAGGCAGTAGATTGGTGCAAATCCTTTTACCTGTAGCTGTATTTGCACCTTTGGTTTTTAGCTGGCTTGTCCTTTACGTCCAAAGCATGGGCTTCTTAGAAGGGATCTCATTCATATCAGTAGATTGGGCGTTTACCAGTTTGATTTTCATTGGAATGGTGCTTTTGGCGGGTTATTTTATTGCAGACCGTGATAGAAAGCTGAAAGAATCTGAGTCTAGGTTCCACAGACTGGTGGCAGATGTTAAGGATTATTCCATTATTATGTTAGATACCAAAGGTGTAGTGGTGTCTTGGAACAAAGGGGCAGAGGAAATAAAAGGCTATAATGAAAGTGAAATAATTGGCGAACACTTTTCTGTTTTTTACACAGAGGAAGACAAGGAAATAAATCGGTCAGAAAGTTTGCTCAATGAGGCACTTAAAAATATTCGTGTGCAGGATGAAGGTTGGAGGGTACGTAAAGACAAGAGCCTTTTCTGGGCAGATGTTGTCATTACAGCTACTTTTGATGAAAACAAAGTGCATGTTGGTTTCTCTGAAGTAACTCGTGACCAGACTTTGAAAAGGAGTTTTCAGGAGAAATTGGAAATGTCAGAAAAGCGTTTTAGGGAATTTATGGAATCAGCGCCTGATGCCATGATTATCGCCAACGAAGAAGGAAATATTATATATTCTAATCTTCAGGCACATAAATTATTTGGCTATTCTAAAAAGGAACTAATCACTATCAACGTTGAAGAATTGATTCCTGAGAATTATAGGGAAATTCACAAAGAATTCCGGCATGAATACATGAAGTCTCCAAAATTGAGGATGATGGGTTCAGGTATGGAGCTCAAAGGGTTGAAAAAGGATGGTAAGGAGTTTCCGATTGAGATTTCGCTGAGTCCTATTATGACTGAACAAGAATTGCTCGTATCAGCATCAATTCGAGATAAAACGGTAGCGAAAAAAGCTCATGAAGAAATAGAGTTGCTAAATAGCACTCTTGAGAAGAGGAATGAAGAAATCTTGATGAGTAATAAAGAACTTGAATCTTTTAGTTATTCGGTTTCTCATGACCTTGTGGCTCCATTAAGAACAGTTACAGGCTTTAGTAATATCTTACTAAAAAAACATTCTGACAACCTGAATGATGAAGGAAAAAGAGTGGTAAATGTTATTGTGAAACATACTAATAAGATGGATAAGCTTATTCAGGATATATTGAAGTTTTCAATGTTGAGTCGCACCAATGTATCATTTACCAAACTAGACCTCCAGTCGTTATTCAGGGAAGCCTATCAAAATCTTATCCAAGCTGAAAGTGACGAAAGGGATATCGATTTTAAGGTAGGTACATTGCCTTTTGTAAAGGGAGACAGACCTACAATGATGCAAGCAGTAACAAACTTAGTATCAAATGCACTTAAATATACCAGATTCAAAGAAAAGGCAGTTATTAATGTAGGTTATTTGGAAACCGAAGGTGAAAACACTATTTTTATCAGGGATAATGGGGTAGGTTTTGATGACCGACATCTAGATAAGCTTTTCGGGGTTTTTCAACGACTTCATAGCAATGACGAATTTGAGGGCACAGGAGTTGGGCTAGCAATAGTTCAGCGTATAATTCAGAGACATCATGGTAAAATATGGGCGGAAAGTAAAATTGATCAGGGAGCAATTTTCTATTTCCAAATACCTGACAATTAACTTGATTACATAGAAGGGCAACAATACTTGGAAGTATTTTGTACATAACAGAAAGAACTGAAGATACAGAACTAGGGATGGACTCATTAAGTGAAGGAGTATTAATTAACCAGATAAATAACTCAAAGATGAAAAGTAAGAAGTGGATTGTCAACTTTTTTTAAAAACTGAATTGTTATGACTGGCGGTATTTTAGAACCTAACAAAAATGTTAAAATTCTTATTCTTGAAGACATTCCGGAAGATGCTGAATTGATGACCAGTGAATTGGAAAATGCTGGCTTTGTGGTAGATTGGAGGGCGGTTGATGATGAAGTGGGTTTTGAAAGTGCTTTGGATCACTTTAAGCCTGATATTATTCTTGCAGATTATAGCCTTCCAAAAACTTCTGGTTTAGAAGCGTTGGTAATTGCCCAACGAAAGGCTTCTGATGTGCCATTTGTTTTTGTGACAGGAATTGTTGGAGAGGAAATTGCCGCAGAAACTATTTTGAATGGGGCTTCTGGTTTGCTTTTGAAAAAGAATATCAGCAAGTTACCCAATTTAGTTGCTAGCTTGATACAGTCAAAATCTATGGTTAGTCAGCGGCTCAATGGTGTTTTGGAGCGAATAGATAACCGGATAAAAGAAAATGTGGATACGCTAAGCCGAATACATAAGTTTATGGAGGGAAATAAAATGAGTGATCCAGTAACCCAAGATATTAAACTGACCATTAGTCAGCTAAAGAGTATTCAGGATGATTTGAAAGATGAAAACAAAAAATAGTGATGGCTAAAAAAAGCTTTATTCGAAATCAGACGTTAACAGTCGAAAGTACTTTCCCGAAATCAAATAGGTATATTGTTGCCATTGGAGCTTCTGCCGGGGGATTGGAGGCTATTAATTCATTTTTCGAAAAAGTTCCTGAGGATTCAGGACTAAGTTTTATTCTTATTCAGCACTTATCTCCTGATTACAAATCAATGATGCCGGAGTTGTTGGCCAAACACACCAAGTTAAAAATCAACAAGGTAGTCAACGCAGCTATAGTCCTACCCAATTGTGTGTACACCATTCCTGCAGATAAGAATATTACGATATCTGAGGGTATACTTTACTTGGAAGATCGTGGGAATCCAAAAACTTTAAACCTCCCAATCAATATATTTCTTAAATCACTGGCTGAAGACCGAAAAGCTTTGGCCATTGGGGTAATCTTGTCTGGTACCGGAAGTGATGGTACACTAGGAATAGAGTCTATTAAGGAAAATGGTGGGATGGTAATAGCTCAAGACCCCCAAACTGCAGCGTTTGATAACATGCCACAATGTGCTATAGGCACTGGTTTGGTGGATTTTATTCTCCATCCGTCTCAGATGCCTGAAACTATTGTACAATATGTAAAACATCCCTATGTAAAACAGTCTGTAGATGACAATGAGCTTGAAATGGGGGATGTGGAAAATCAAATTTTAAAAATACTCCATCAAAAGACAAATTTGGACTTTAGGCAATACAAAAAAGCGACGATCGTGCGGCGAATAGAACGCAGAATGGTTATTCGAAATATTTTGAGCCGAAAACTTTACTTGAAATTTATCAAGAGCGATCCAGAGGAAGTGGTATTTCTGGGTAATGATATACTTATAGGTGTTACAGGTTTTTTCAGAGACAACAAAGCTTTTGCAATCTTAGACAAGGACGTGTTGGGCAACATCGTTCAACAGAAGGCAAACAGGAAGGAGAAAGAAATTCGGATATGGATAGTTGCTTGCTCTACAGGGCAAGAGGTTTATTCGATTGCAATATTGCTAAAGGAGCATTTCCGTCGCTTAAAGAAAGAAATACGGACGAAAATATTTGCTACTGACATTGATCAAAGGGCAATAGACAAAGCAAGTAAGGGAGTGTTTGCAGCACCTATTACAGAAGAAATACCTCAAAATTTGTTAGACAGGTATTTTACCAAAGCTGATGAAAAATATACTGTCAAAAAGGAACTAAGGGAAATGGTTATTTTTGCCAAACACGATATTGCAAAGGATCCCCCTTTCAACAATATTGATTTGGCTTCATGTCGCAACTTACTGATTTATATTGAGCCACCTCTTCAGGAAAAAATATTGTCGTTTATCCATTTTTCATTAAAAGAAAATGGATACCTTTTTTTAGGTTCAAGTGAGTCATTAGGCAAGCTCATGACACTTTTTGAAGAAGTAAATAAGAAACATAAAATTTACAAGAACAAGACGATGAGTCGTGTTGTCGATATACATAAACTATATCCAACTGAACGTAGTGATAAGAGTATAGCGGTCAAAAAGCAACCAAATAGTCAGTTGGGTGTGCTGTCCGAATCAAAAGTAATCAGCAACTTTAAAGATTCCTTACTGGAGGATCTAGTTCCACCTACAGTTATTATCAATGAAAATCTTGATGTAGTTCATGTGGCAGGGGAGATTGATAAATATGTAAAGCTTCCAAGAAAACAATTGACTTTGAATCTTTTGAAAATGATAGATGAGCAGTTATATGTTTCTGTAAGTAATATTATTACCAAGGTAAAAAACCAAAAGAAAAAGACCGTTTCCGCTCCAATCAATTTTGAGAAAGATACCAAAATATTTATCAAGATTGTTGCAAAGTTGTATGTAGAACCTTTAAGCAGACTCAATTATAACTAGTGTAGGGTACTCTGGTACTATGAAGGAAGCCGATATGGCCAAAGAAAGAAACCTTCATATAAGAGGACTTGAAGATGAACTTAAGGAAACTAAGGAGTACCTACAGTCAACCGTAGAAGAACTTGAAACATCGAATGAAGAACTACAGGCAGCCAACGAAGAGCTTATGGCTGCCAACGAAGAACTGCAAAGTAGTAATGAAGAGTTGCAGAGTGTAAACGAAGAACTCTATACGGTTAATAACGAATTTCAGGACAAACTTGAGGAAATGACTGAACTCAATGATGACTTAAAGAACTTTCTCCAAAGTACCCATATTGCCACTTTGTTTCTTGATAATAAATTGTTTGTGAAACGGTTCACAGATGCAGCTAAACCGCTTATAAAAATCACAGATAGTGATATAGGGCGTCACATTGGAGATTTCAATCATGCTTTTTTAAAATTTGACTTGATAAAAGCTGCTGATAAGGTCTTAGGTAATACTAGTCCGATCGTGAAGGAGGTTACTACCAAAAATGGTCACATCTATCTAATTAGGATATTGCCCTATTTGACTTCTAAAAATGAAGTGGGAGGTATAGTATTTGTATTTGTGGATATAAATGAATTTAAGAAGATTCAAAAACAACTAAAATTCAAAGCAGATGAATTGGAAATAAGCAATAACGATTTGGCACAATTTGCCTATTTAGCCGCACATGACCTGAAAGCGCCAATTACAAATATTGAGTCTCTTATCGGGTTTATTGAACAAGATCAGCATATTTTAGATGATGGTCTTGTGGTTTTCGGCAGATTGAAAGAGTCAGTACGTCGAATGAAACTTACAATAGATGCATTGAATGAAGTTATCTCAATTAAAAAAAACCTGGATATTGTCCCTGAAAAAATACACTTTGAAGAAGTGCTTAAAAATGTGCATTCAATTATTGGGGAACAAATATCAACTTCGAATACCATAATAAATATCGACTTTGAATTGGCTCCAAAAATACTTTTTCCTGCTATTCATCTAGAAAATATATTTCAAAACTTCGCAATGCTATTATCAATATTTCCACCAAGTTAGAAAATGGGGCAATAGTGTTGACAGTATCCGACAATGGTCAGGGCATTGACTTGAATAGTTATGGAGACAAGATTTTTGGACTATTTCAGCGGTTTCATTTGGAAATAGAAGGTAAGGGAATTGGATTGCATATAATAAAAACAATGATTGAAAGATACCAAGGTCGAATTGAATTAGAAAGTACTCTTGCAGTAGGAACTACTTTTAAGATTTTCTTTGCTCCTGAAAACAGTGTAGTGTAATAAAGAAAATTAAAAAAAAGGAGATGGACAAGATCAGGAATATACTGTTGGTTGATGATGATGATACTGGTAATTTTGTAACTAAGATGTTTTTTTCATCCAACAAATTAGGTGTACAATTGAGTGTAGTAGAAAATGGAAGAGAAGCTGTGGATTATTTTAACTCTCAGAAAGCAAACTATCCTGATTTGGTGCTATTAGATATAAATATGCCTCTTATGGATGGATTTGAATTTCTACAATGGTATGAAAAAAACGGATATATAGGAAAAACCAAAATTGCAATGTTTTCTTCTTCCATAAGGGAGGATGACAAACAAAGAGCACTTCCTTTCAAAGACGTAGTTGATTATATAGAAAAGCCATTAACCTTAAGTAAATTTAAGTTGATCAGTGATAAATTAACTGGCTAATATTGGAAATACATCCTCATAGTAAACCCAAAGCAAA
>CAXBNB010000265.1:0-6164 GCA_963976505.1 uncultured Reichenbachiellaceae bacterium | reverse complement strand
AGTATGAAGATGGCACCATTGATCTTTATAGCACCAACTTTCATTCTACCCCAGATACGGCATTTTTGGTCAATTACTTAAGTCCTGTATATGCCTGCATTAAGAAGATGAAACAGTCTGGATTGAAGCAATTTGTATCTCAATTGGAGAAATTTCTTACGAATGCAGGGAAATGCCTCGAAACTGGCGGCATACATACGGCCAACCACAGATGGGTAGTCAGTGCCGCATTGGCAAGGTTAAATAGCTTTTTTCCTGACCCTAAATACGTAAAAAGAATAGACGAGTGGCTCTCAGAGGGGATCGACATGGATACAGATGGGCAATACACTGAAAGAAGTGTGAGTGTGTATAGTGCAGTTTGTGATAATATGTTTTTGACTATGGGTCGATTACTAGATCGGCCTGAATTGATGGATGTAGCAAGAAAGAACTTGGCCATGACCCTATATTACATTCAGCCTGATGGAGAAGTACTTACAGATGCTTCTCATAGGCAAGACAGTGCATACACAGGCTTTGTCGATGAGTACTATTATGCATACAGATACTTTGCCATAAAGGATAAAAACCCTGAATTTGCCGCGGTTTGTGCCCTGATCGAGGAGCAAATGCCGGAGAGAGTTACCAATTTTATTCTGACATTACAGGAGGATTCTATTTTTGAAAGTAAGCTCACGGAACCGACTAAAGTTCCTGACAATTATTTCAAGCGTTTTGAGAATTCTGGGGTATTTAGAATCCGAAGAGGAGCTATTGATATTTCTGTTATAGAGCAAAACCCCACTTTTTTCTCCTATAGAAAAGGCAATGCTGTCATGCAATCTATGAGGCTGGGTGCTGCTTTCTTTGGCAAAGGTCAATTTGTTGCTGAAGAAACCGAATTTGATGGCAAAGTGATTGTACTGAAAAGATCCTTAACCAAAGGATATTACCAGCCAATGCCTATAGACAAGCATAGTGGTAAAAACGCATGGAAGGAATTGTCGCGTGATGAACGTGAATTAAGTGAAGCACAAACAATGAATACGAAGGTCACTATTAGAGAAACTAATGGTAAGGTTTCTATTGAGACCGAGATTACTGGTTGTCCAAATGTACCCGTTACTTGGGAGATGAGCTTCAGGCCAGGTGGTGAGTTTACAGGAGTTGTGAAGGACAAAAATACAGAAGATGCTTTTTTTCTGGAAAAGGGCAATGGCCAATATAAGTTAGGAAAAGACACAATCAATTTTGGTGCTGGAACAGTGGCTCACAAGTGGGCGGAAATGAGAGGTATGTTGCCAAAACAAGCAGGAAATAGTGTCTATGTCACAGGCTATACTCCCTTTAAACACAGAATAGAATTGAGTTGATCGGTTGTATTTCATTCTCTTTCTTATTGCAGTCTCTTTTTTGGGATAAAAAAGTATCATAATTCAGCAAAATAAAGGAGATATTCAAGCGATTTGCATTTTAGTTTTGTTGGAAATGATTCATATTGGGGATAATCTATTAGATTACTTTCCTGAAAGGAGTTTCAAGATTAGTGGTGCCTAAAGTGCGTAAGATTTGAAAACCTTCTTAAGAATTATGAGCCAAAATACAAGATGCTTCCGAGTATTATTCTAAATGATTGAAAACATTGCTATCCTAAACTTTACATAATCAAGCACAATATGAAAAACTGCAGTTTAATTTTTATTTTTTCTTTATTAATACTCTCGATTTCTTGTCAACCTGGCAACAATGATGAAACTCCCATAAGTGAACGGGTTACCGTTGGTCACATTACTGTCCCTGAAGGTTTTGTAATCGAAGAATTGTACAAACCAAACGAACATGATCAAGGTTCATGGGTGAGTGTGACTAAAGATGATAAAGGAAGATTGTATACTTCTGATCAGTATGGAAATATCTACAGAGTTACTTTACCAGGAATAAATAATACAAACGATAAAATTGAGGTTAAAAAATTAGACATGAAAATCGGCCTGGCTCAAGGATTACTTTGGCACAAGGGAGATTTATATGCTGTAGTAAACTCGAGAGAAGACCGTGATCTTATGATCAAAAGTGGTTTTTATAAAATCACAGATTCTACCGGCGATGGAGAATTTGACAATGTAAGGATGTTGCGTTCTTTTGACGGAGATGGAGAGCATGGCCCTCACAACATCGTTTTATCTCCTGATGGACAGTCATTGTACATCGTACTAGGAAACCACACTGATATTCCTGAAGACCTTGATAGTGTAGTCCCTAAAGTTTGGGGTGAAGACAACATACTTCCTGTAATAAAGGACCCAAGTGGTCATGCCAATAGTAGAAAAGCACCAGGAGGGTGGGTTGTAAAAACTGACTTTGAAGGAAAGGAATGGACGTTGACTACTGTAGGGTTAAGAAATACTTATGACATTGCCTTTAATCAGGATGGTGAGTTGTTTGGCTTTGATTCTGATATGGAATATGATATGGGAATGCCTTGGTACAGACCAATCAGATTGTGTCATTTTACCGATGGAGCTGATTTTGGATGGAGAACAGGAACTGGCAAATTTTCTGCTGAGTACCCTGACAATCTTCCAGGAATTGCCAACTTGGGACAAGGATCACCAACGGGACTACTAGAAGCCAATGGATTGAAATTTCCATCTTACTATCAGAAAGGTCTTTTTGTTTTCGATTGGAGTTATGGTACTATGTATTATGCCAGCCTTACACCTAAAGGAAGTAGCTATTCAACAGAAGTTACTGAGTTTATTTCAGGTGTGCCTTTGCCATTGACCAATGGAATAGCCGGCGATGATGGAGCTTTGTATTTCCTTACAGGAGGAAGAAGACTAGAGTCTTCATTGTACAAAGTAACCTATACTGGAGAAAGATCTACAGAGCCAGTTAAGTTTCAACCAAATGAAGGAGGTAAGAAAGAAAGGAACCTAAGAAGAGAAATTGAAGTATTTCAAACTAAAAAAGCTTCAGATAAAATTGATTACCTAGTAAGTTATTTGGACAATGAAGATCGTTTTATTCGATTTTCTGCAAGAGTTGCTTTGGAAAATCAGGATTACAGTCTTTGGAAAGATAAAATTTCTGATAGTAAATCACCTTTGAAAAGCATCAACCTTTCTTTGGCAATTGCCAGGCACGGGGGTGATTCAGACAGAATAAAGGCATTAAATAATTTGCTTGATATCAACTGGACAGATTTGGTAGAGCCTCAGAAAATTGATTTTATCAGGGCGGTAGATCTTCTTGTGATAAGAATGGAAGAAGAACTTTCAGCAACATTTAAAAAGAGACTTAAAGATGCCTTTTTGCCTTCATATTTAACCAGCTCTGATATAATGAACAGAGAGTTGTGTAAAATATTGAGCTTTTTACAAGTGTCAGAAATCATTGCGCCTACTATCCAGAGAATGGAAACAGATACCGTTACTTCCAACTTGAAGTCTATTTATTTGTCGGGTGATATTTCTAAAAGAAGTGAGCAGTACGGAAATGACGTTGAGAATATGTTGAAGAACATGCCTAACCAGCAAAACATCAGCTATGCAAAAAGCCTTAGTGTAATCAACGATGGTTGGACAAATGAGCTAAGAGAACGTTATTTCAAATGGTACAATAGGGCATTGAAAAAATCTGGAGGAAGAATGTACTCTCAGTTTATTAAAGCTATACAAGGGTTGGCTTTAGCCAATGTACCAGAATCGGATAGACAATATTTTGAAGCATTGGCGGGTGAAGCATTAGAAAATAGTGGAAACTATATGGCCAATATTACTCAGCCAAAAGGGCCAGGACAAAACTGGACGGTGAAATCATTTGCCGCCGCTTATAAAAAGAATCAAGTTAAAGTGAACTTTGAAAATGGTGAGAACATGTTCAAAGCTTCTCTTTGTGCCTCTTGCCATAGTATGAATGGAAACGGTGGAAATGCAGGGCCAGAGTTGACTAAAATTGGTACAAGGTTTTCTATTAGTGATTTAGCCGAAGCTATTGTTGATCCATCGGCTACCATCTCGGATCGCTATAGAAATACGCAATATTTCTTAAATGATGATAGAGTTGTAACTGGAAGGTTAGTAAATGAAACTGAGAAAGAAATGGAAATCAGTGTCAATGCATTTTCTCCTGATTTGACAACTAAGTTCAGAAAGAAGGACTTGAAAAAACAAGAAGAGTCTGCTCATTCTCCAATGCCACCTGCTTTGATCAATAGACTCAATGAGCAGGAATTGAGTGATTTGATTGCTTTCCTTGTATCTGGAGGCGATAAGAACAGTAAAATTTATAAAAAGTAATAAGAAATTAGAAAGGGTTGAACGGTAACATTCAACCCTTTTGTTATAATTAAAAAGCCTGTTTTATGTACAAAAAACTAATATATCTATCTCTTGCTGTTGTAATGGCTGCATGCCAATCATCTACAAAGAACACATCAAGTGATCAAGGAGAATCTATTTCTCTTTTCAATGGAAAAAACCTTGATGGTTGGAGAGGTGATTCCAGAATTTGGTCAGTAGAAGATGGCTCTCTTGTAGGTCAAACTACTGATGAGAATCAAATAGACCACAATACCTTTTTGATTTATGAGAAACCATTTTCAGATTTTGAACTTACTTTTCAGTATAAGATTATTGGAGGGAATAGTGGGGTTCAATACCGTGCTAAGGTACTTGATGAAAGTGAATTTGTTGTAGGTGGCTATCAAGGAGATATGGAAGCCGGTACCAACTATTCAGGTATTTTATACGAGGAAAAAGGGCGTGGCATTCTAGCTAAAAGAGGAGAAAAGGTAATAATAGGAGCAGAGGGTGAGAAAACGGTAGAGCAATTCAGTACAAGTGAAGCAATTCAAGCTAAGATTAATATGGAGCAGTGGAATTCATACCGTATTGTAGCGAATGGAGAACATTTGCAGCATTTTATCAATGATACCAATACCATTGATGTGACGGATAAGGAAGTAGGGAAACGTGCATCTTCAGGCATTTTTGCTTTACAAGTGCACAAAGGGCCAAACATGAAGGTTTATTATAAGGACATTGTGCTTAAGCCTATCGTTAAATAAGAATTATTTCTAGTAGGTAAGAAGGTTACTCTTTTATTGAATAATGTAGTAATCTTCTTACTTATTAAGTTCAACCTGTCATAGAAAATTTCCACCCACTCTATCTATGATAAAATACAGTCAAAATTAGATTTAAAAAAGTTAAATTATTAGATTGATCTTTTACTAATTTGCGAAATGCTTATTCCTGAAGAATCTTCTGAGAAACAGAAATCAATTGTAATGATTGGCTGTTTTGATACCAAGAGTGAAGATTTCGCATACCTCCATAATTGCCTTTTAAAACTGGGGCTATCTGTTATTTCAATCAACACCGGAATATTTGGCACGACAGACCAATTCAAGATTGATATTGAAGCTGAAGAAGTAGCTGCGGCTGCCAATATCGACTTGTCTGAGTTGAGAGAAAAGAACCATAGGGGCTTTGCCATTGAAAAAATGGGACTTGGAGCATCTCAAATGATTGAGAATCTTATTTCACAAGAAAAAGTCGGTGGTATAATAGGAATGGGAGGAGGTGGTGGTACCTACATCATACTTTCTGCTATGCAGTCCGTTCCTTTGGGTATTCCCAAACTTTGCCTGAGCACATTGGCTACCAAAGATCTATCCGAGAAAATTGGCAGTAAAGACATTTTACTGATGCCCTCTATTGTGGATGTTGCTGGACTTAATAGTATCAGCCGTTTGCTGATCAGTCAGGCTGCTGGTGCCATCAATGGCATGATTCATTCAGGACAAATAGAGCAAGCTGAAACTTCGGGTAGTATTGCCATCAGTATTTTTGGGAATACAACGGCCTGTGTTGATTTGTGTTCTTCAATGTTGAAGCAAGAAGGTTTTGATGTGCTGACTTTCCATTCTGTAGGTGTGGGTGGCAGTACGATGGAATCCCTTATCAGAGAAAGTTGTTTTGATGCTGTTCTGGATATTACTACCACAGAACTGGCAGATGATTTGTGTGGAGGTATTTGTAGTGCTGGTCCAGATCGACTGACTGCTGCCTCTCAAATGAGCATTCCTCAGGTGGTTGTTCCCGGATGTATGTATATGGTCACTTATGGTGCGATAGACTCTGTGCCTGAACAGTACAAGTCACGGTTGCTTTACA
>CAXBNB010000264.1:0-6167 GCA_963976505.1 uncultured Reichenbachiellaceae bacterium | reverse complement strand
TTTTTGAAAATAACCATATTTTATTGGAGTCATCAACAATCATTTTACCTGATGGATCAAAAGCGATTCTTAACTCAGACAGCAAAATCCGATATGAAAAGGGATTTAAAGAAAACTACCGAGAGGTGATTTTGGAAGGCGAGGCATTTTTTGAAGTGGAGAGAGACGAAACCCGGCCATTCATTATTAGAACAGGCGATATTTCAACTACTGTGTTAGGCACATCATTCAATATAAGAGCTTATGCCAAATCTGATAACATTGAAGTAGCAGTGGTCACAGGGAAAGTCGAAGTTAAAAAAGCTTCCTATTATGACAATGAAGCCGAAGATGTTGTTTTCTTAACACCAAACAAAATGGCATCATACCAAAGAGAGGAAAGGCAACTAACCACTTCTTCTTTCAACATGGACGAAGTTGTAGGATGGAAAGATGGCATCTTAATTTTCAAAAATGCTGATCAAATGGACATTGCCAGAAGTTTGAAAGCTTGGTATGGAATGGATATTGAATTCAAAGGAGGCAACAACATCATGAACAAAAGATATACCGGCAAATTCGACAACAACAGCCTCGAATATGTCCTAAAAGCAATTTCATATACTTCGGAAATTAGTTTCGAAATCACAGACAATAAAGTAATTCTAAAACGAAAATAATATGGGAAAAACAAACAATACAAGCTAGAGAATTATCTCAAAACAAAAAACCTTGAAGTAAGCTAAAGAAAATTTCCAGACCCTCTAATGCTTTCCTTCAAGGCGTTCATTCGATAAATAATTTTTTTACCAAATCATAACAAAATTATGAAACTATACTTACTAAGGCAAATTATCACTATGTCTAGATATGCGATGTATGGGTTTTGCATTCAGTGCCTTTTCCTTTCACTCTCTTTGGCTAAAGAAGGAAATGCCCAAATTAAAAGTGTCGAAGAAATTTACCTTTCGGTAAACCTTAAGCAGCATAACATTGAGAAGGTTTTTGAGCAAATAAGTTCCGAAACCAAATTTGATTTTATTTACAACAACGACTTGTTGGAAAAGCAAAAAAACATCAGCTTGAATGTTGAAAATAAATCACTAGGCAATGTTTTGAGACTTATTTCAAAAAAATCCGGTCTTCAATTTAAAAGAATAGATCAGGATATCATTGTAAGTAAAAAGGTGTTTGGCCAAGCCAATATCATTGAGCAAATCGATGAATTGAAAATGGCTGATATTGAAATCTCCGGTAAAATCAATGACGAATTTAGTCAGGGACTACCAGGCGCTTCAGTTGTAGTCAAAGGTACTGTAAATGGAACAACCACCGATTTGGATGGTAACTATAAGCTCAACGTTCCGGAGGATGCCACTTTAGTGATCTCTTATGTAGGCTATAAAACTCAGGAAGTAAGCTTGAATGGCAGATCAGAAATCAATATTTCTTTGGAAGTCGATTCTGAAACGCTATCTGAAGTGGTAGTCATTGGGTATGGTGTGCAAAAAACAAAAGATGTAACTGGCGCTGTAAAGCGAGTGACCAATGAAGACTTCAACAAAGGAGTTATGAACAATGCAGGACAATTAATACAAGGTAAAGCTGCCGGTGTTAATGTTACTTCTTCAAGTGGCGAACCTGGCAGTGGCCAACGCATAGTTATTCGTGGACAAGGAACGCTTCGTGCAGGCTCAGGGCCTTTATTCGTTCTGGACGGGTTTCTATTGGGACTTGCAGGAACAGGTTCAGCAGGAAGTCCTTTGAACTTTATCAATCCGGACGATATTGAATCGATTGACATTTTGAAAGATGCTTCTGCAACAGCTATCTACGGTTCAAGAGGTGCCAATGGGGTTGTGATCATCACCACCAAAAAAGGGAAAGAGGGTGTTTCTAAAATGTCTTTTTCTTCTAGTTTGGGCACATCTACATTAGCGCGTAAGCTACCTGTATTCAGTGCCGATGAATTCCGCAGAGAAGTAGCGGCCATTCCTGGAAATGAACTAATTGATGGTGGTGGATCTACTGATTGGCAAGATGAATTGACGCGTACGGCGATTACTCAAAATCACAATTTGGTGTTGTCGGGTGGAACTAAGAATCTAAATTATTATGCTTCTTTGGGTTTACAAGACCAAGAGGGGATTGTCTATAATTCAGGTTTCAAAAGAACAAGTGCCAGAATTAATGTAACTCAAAAATTATTGGACAATAGATTAAATATTGACTTTAATTTAAATACCACAATCACAGAACAATCTAGAAACAATAATGTAGGGTATAGCACCAATCCTACGTTTGATGCTTACACCTCAGATGGAGAGATTAATAATCCCCTGAATTGGAACAATCCTTTACTCAGCAATAAATATTCTGGAAATTTTTCTGAATCAAGAAGAATTTTATTGAACATAGCACCCTCTTTTGAAATTATAAATGGTTTGGTCTATAAAATGAACGTCGGTCACGAGAACAGATCTAACGACGGTGATGTACAAACAATTGCGAATTCCGATCGAAATGATTTAGGAAACTTAACTCAATCTTTTGGAAATTTTGAAAATAACTTAATTGAAAATTATCTGACCTATACGTTTGATATAGAGGATCATAATATAAGTATACTGGGTGGTCATTCATATCAAAAAACTTCCTCAAGAAATAGAAGTTGGTCTATTGATGATTTTCCTGCTGATACAGGTATAGAACCACGTAACAACCCAGGTTTGGGAGGGGAATTAACCATTAGTGATAATAATCGACCATCAGGAAGTGCCTGGGAAAACGAATTGCAATCATTCTTTGGTAGGGCCAATTGGAGTTATAAAGACAAATATTTGTTGACAGCTACTGTAAGAGCTGACGGTTCTTCTAAATTTGGAGGAAACAATAAATATGGTATATTTCCTTCATTGGCTGGTTCATGGAGACTTATTGAGGAAGATTTTATGCCTAGTTCAACAATCTTTAGTGATTTAAAATTAAGAGCTGGATGGGGTCAAACTGGTAACCAAGAAATTCCAAACAAAATCACACAAGAATCCTTTACAGTTAGTAACTCCAACAACGTGAGCTATCCTATCGATCAAAATGGTCCTTATCCTGTAGGGTCGGTGTATACTCGCTTTGCTAATCCCGATATTCAATGGGAAGTGTCTACACAATCGAATATTGGAGTTGATTTTGGATTTTTTGATGGTAAATTATCGGGTACCATAGATTATTTCCACAAGGTGTCAGATAATATATTATTAGAGGTGGTACCTGTAGATCCTATTTCACCTGCTCCTACATTTTGGACCAATGTTCCAGATATGACAATTGTAAATAAGGGAATTGAAATTGCGTTGGATTACTCTAAACGCAATAGTGAAGGGCTTTCATATGGATTTGGTGGAAATGCCACATTTATCAGCAATGAGGTGCAGGATTCTCCTTTTACGATTGTAACTACTGGTTCTGCATCTGGTCAGGGACTTACTGATGCTACTATTAACGGATTCGTAAGCGGTCAAGCCATTGGAGCATTTTTCATGAAAACATTTACTGGCATTGATGAAAATGGGTTTTCAACATTTGTAGATCAGGACGGTGATGGTTTTTCAACTGAAGGAGATAGAACTGTGGTTGGAAGTGCTTTACCTGATATGACTTATAACTTTTATGCGAATTTGAGTTATAAAGGATTTGATTTGAACGCCAATTTCAATGGGGTATCCGGGAATGAAATTTATGACCATACAGCCATGGGTAGTTTCTATAAAACATTGTTAAGCAAATCAAATAATACGACACCTATAGCTTCTGAATTTGAAGAAGAAAGTATAATAAACGCTGCAGCGGTATCCACACGTTATTTAAAGGACGGTTCTTTTCTTCGTTTGAATAATTTAACCTTTGGATATTCTTTTAACACAGAATCTATAGGGTGGCTTCAAGAATTGAGACTAACATTTACTGGACAAAATCTATTTGTAATCACAGATTATGATGGCTATGATCCTGAAGTAAATACGGACAGTTCAACAGGTGGAATTCAATCTTTTGGTATTGATAAATTCGCCTATCCAAAAGCTAAAACTTTTTTAGTTGGTCTTAATCTTACATTTTAATATAAAAATTTAGAGATATGAAAAACAAGATAACAACAGTATTGCTGCTCAGCAGCTTACTTTTAACTTGGAATTGTACAGATCTTGAAGAGGTTGTTTTAGACGAATCTTTGAACCCTAGTACAGAAGGAATTGATGAAGCAGTGGCAGCATTAGCCCCTGTGTATGCTAAAGTAAATGATGATATTTGGAGACATACGAAATATTTTGCAATGCAGGAAATCTCCACTGATGAAGCGATACTTCCCTATAGAGGGGGTACCGATTGGGGTGATGGTGGTAAATTTTCAGATTTATACCTTCATGTGCCAACACCAGGAAATGCCATCATGAAAGATGTTTGGAATGGTGTTACAAAGCATATCACTGCGGCAGTGAGTGCAGTAGCAGTGTTAACACCTTTAGCAGAATCAGATCCGCAAGCTGCTGTCTTTTTGGCAGAAGCCAAAGCAATGAAAGCGCTGTTTAACCATATATTATTGGATGCATTTGGGCTGGTGTTTGTTAAAGACAAGATCGAAGAGCAATCTGTAATTCTTAGAAAGGGCGAAGCTGTAGATTATTTGATCAGTGAACTGACGGCTGTTATGGACGATTTGGCTACAGTAAGCGCTGTAGGACCGGGTAGAATGACAAAGACAGGAGCTAAGGCGCTATTGGCTAGAATTCATTTGAATGCTGCTGTTTATAGAGATCCTTTTGGAACACCTAATTTTACTACAGCAGATATGGATGCAGTTATTGATTATACTAATCACGTAATTAGTTCTGGAGAGCATGAGCTTTCAGCTGAATATTTTGAAATTTTTGATGATGAAAATCATTCAAATCCAGAATTGATATTTGCTATTGATCAACGTGCTGATTTAGGTGGTCACAATCGTATGGCCTATTTCTCTATGTCTGGAGATTTTTATGGTAATCCAGCGTACCCAAGAGCAAATGGTACAGATGGTCCTGCTATTACACCAGATTTTTATCAAACATGGGTAGATGCGTACGGAGATGTAGATCCAGCGGATGCTGATCCTCGATTCCATAAGGATAATTTGATCAATGAAGCCGGATGTGTAAGTGCCGCAGAATTCGAGCCCGATAGAGGAATAATTAGAGGTGTATTGTATGGATTACAACATGATCAAAGAGGAGATCCGTTTGAGAGATGTGAAGGTGATAAGTATGTAATTGACCAAGTTATCAACCGTAGATCTGATGTAGGAGCACCTGTTGATCACACGCTTGAAGTTGATTTTGGTGAGTTTAGCGCTCATAGCAATGGGTATAGAGTATTGAAATACGAATGGAGTAAAAATTCTGATTCGGGTAGAAATGGTGGAGACGCAGATTTAATAGTGCTTCGTTATGCAGATATATTTTTGATGCGCGCTGAGGCTAAACTTCGTAAAGGCGATGCAGCTGGAGCTTTGGCTGATGCAAATATTGTTAGAGCTTCTAGAACTGCTAGACATACTGCTCCTCCGCTTACTTCAATGGATCTTGACATCTTATATCGCGAGCGTGGATTTGAGTTCTATTGGGAATTTCAAAGACGTACTGATATGATTCGTTTTGGAAGATATGAAGATACTTATACAGAAAAAACAAATGCAGATCCTAAGAAAAGATTGTTGCCAATTCCACAGTCTGCTGTTGATGGGGCTTCTCTTTTAGATGGATACTTAATTCAAAATGACAGTTACTAATTAATTACTGAGTAAGAGGTTGATGACATTAACCTGAAAATTATTTAAACCGAAGGGGAAATCCTCTTCGGTTTTTTTATTACAATCAACTCCAAAATATAATTACGAAATGGACCAATTAAAATTTCTAAATTAAAACCCAATATATTTGGGCTTTGATCATCATAAAGTCACCAACTTCAATTTTTGACTACTTCGAATTATTCCTGAATTTATGAAAAACATACCTTTATTGTTATTAATCGTTTTAGTCTTTTTTTCTTGCAAAGAATCATACTCGCCAACTCTGGGAGTGCTCAATTTTGATGAAACTTCAGAACAAGCCTTTAAAAGTTTAGAAACCAATTTTGGTAAATGGAGTGCTGCAGAT